>SUTP01000011.1:0-6834 GCA_015062815.1 Methanosphaera stadtmanae
TAACTCCTGCTTCAGCTGCTATTTTTTTAGTCGTAGCTTTTTGTATTCCTTCTTTTTGAAGAATATTAAATGTGGCATTTATAATTTTTTTCATCAGTACTTTCTGTTTCAAATAACATAATAATTATATTCCTATTAAAGATTAAGTTTTTTGCTATTTTAGTATATTTTATTATGTTTTATGACAAAAAATTTCATGAAAGAGGGTGTTTGAAAATTAGTAAGAAAAAGTATTTGTAGATAAATACAAAAAATCATTATTATAGTTATTGTATAGTTCCTCCAACAGATTCAATGTATTTTTCAATATAACCTTTATCTTTCTTATTAAATACTGAGTAACTGAATGTGTACGTTGTTAAGCAATCATCAAGTTTTTCATCATATACGTCAATAATTTCCACATCAATTACGGGTTCAATATTTTTAAACATTTTTATCAGATATTTTTCATTACATTTTGAAGGAAACATTACTGATAACTCATAATGTTCTAAATCAAGATTGTTTTTCTTCCATGCAAAGAGTTCTTCTTGGGATAAAATATCAACATTGGCAATTTTTAAATCCATTTCATTATGATTGGAATTTAATATAACCTGCTTTGAAGTTACATTTTTTATAATTCCCACATGTATTTTATTGGAAAAATGATCCTTTAAGCCCACTTCTTTACCCACTAATTTTTTCAGGAAATTTGATTTACTATTTAACATATTTATTGCTTCATCAGAACGTTTTAATGCTTCTGGTTCGTTTAAATGTTTTGCTGATTCAACCATTGTTTTTACAAAATCTTCTTCATCTTCGTGTTTAATCAAGTTTGAAATATAAATACATTCATTTATCAAAGTTTGTCTAGCATTTTCTGTTTCCTTATTATTTTTTTGAATGGAATAATAAAGATAAGGATTTTGATATACTACACGACTTACCATGTCAAGCATTAAACTGTAAACAGGACTTGAAAAATTTTTAGACTTCTTAACATCAATGTTTAATTTCTTTATTGTTGAAGCCAGGCTAATAAAAGAAAAATGAGTTAATCCCTGAACAATACTCATGTATTTGTCATGCTCATGAGGTGTTGTTATTACAACTTCACAGTCTTTTTCTTTCAAGAACTCTTTTAGACGAGGTAGCCATTTTGTTGACCTGTTTTTGATAGGAGTTAATACTATTATTTGCCGTTTGAGTGTTGGAACTCGAGGTCCAAACATGGGGTGAGTTGGTATAATCTCCACGTTTGATGGAGCATATTTTTCTAATGCTTCTGATGATTCTCTTTTTATACTTGCAACATCCATTAACAATGATCCTTCAGGTGCATGTGGTGCTACTTCTTCTATTGTTTTAACCATATGTTCTATAGGTACACTGAAGATGATAATTTCTGCATTTCTTACTGCTTCAATGTTGTTACTATTATACTTGACATTTATTTCTTGTGCAACCTCTTGTCCAGAACTTTCATTACGGCTAGTTATGGTAATATTATATTCATTCTTTAAATGTTCAGCTAACCATCTACCTAAACCTCTTGTTCCACCAATTATTGTCATATTCCTATTATCATGAGCCATACTTTTACTTTCTCCAATGTTTTTGTATTAAAAATCCTATATATGCCAATACAGCGGATACTATAACGGCAAGTAATGTAGGTCCTAAAAAAATTGAATCCATATAATTTGCTATTTGATATACAATAAATCCAATTAACCATGAAAAAAGGTTCCAATATTTAAGTTTATTATCATTTTGTGTAGTTCCAACTAAAAAATATGAAACCAGAAGTACAGCTGCCATTGGTGCGAATACTGATGCAATAAGATAAAGAAAATTAATATAATGATCCATAATTCCTGAAATAGCTAGTATTGCACTTATACCACTGACAACAACCCCTACTGTTTTTGGATTAAGTTTTGAATATATTGCCTTTGCAGATTCACCTGCTGAATTTGCTGCTATGAAATTTGATGTTACTGTTGAAATAACAAGTATTAAAATTCCAGGAATTCCAAATCCTGCAAGAAGAATAGATTGTGAAATACCAATGTTTACACCAATATTAGCAATTTCAATTCCAATAACATACATCCAAAGACTTGCCAAAGTATAAGCTATTGCTGATATAGCTGTAGCTTTCACTGGTTTTTCAACATCTTTAGTGTAGTCTGAAATAACAGGTAACCATGATATAGGCATAGCAATTGAAATTTCAAAGATATTCCAGAAAGTTAATGAAGAACTGCTTAATGTAATATTTGGATTAATCATCCCAAATAATTTAAAGGATAATAATAACAGTAATATAGTAAGTAGTACCATCACACCTGTTGCCATTTTAGATGAACGTTGAAATCCAACATAAACCCATATAGCAATTAGAATTGAAAGAAATATACAAATTAATGCAAAAGGAACTGGAATATTAAGACCTGTTAAGGCTAATGCTCCCTGTGCATTCAATACAGCTACCCATGCTATAAGTTGTGATACATTCAATATTGCAAAAAATTTAGAACCCTTTTTTCCAAAGGCAGAAATAATTGTTTCCATTGCATTTAATCGGGTTTTTGCACCTATTAAACCAACATAGTATAATAAAATTCCACCAACTATATGTCCTAGAACTAATGGAAGCCATAAAGAGTTTATTGAATTGGCTGTGCCAATGCTTATTCCTGCTTCAATTTCAGAAACAGATATGGCAACTCCAAACCATATGATAATATTTGCAAAAAGTCCCGTGCGATTTTCCATTTGACCTCACCTATACTTATTTTAATAAAAAGCAATTTGATTATAGTTTCACTAAATAAAGTATTGTAATATTATATTTATAGTTTAAACTTAATAATTATAATGTTTACAATGAAAATGATAGTCCTTGTTGTTTTCCATACTTTTAATTTCATTTTAAGGATAAAAATAAAACAAAGGTTAATATTGTATTAATAACATAATTTATATTATAAATTAAGGAGTTTTAAAAATGGCAGATAGCGTACATAGAGAAATTTTAAAAACTATTTCTGTCCTTATGACTACTGCTTTCGCATTTGTAGCAGGTTCAGCTTGGAATGAAGCAATTCAAGCATTACTTAATCAGTTCATCCAACAAGGATCTGCAGTTAGTGCAATGTTAATATACGCTATAGTAGTTACAATTATTGCAGTTGTAGTAACAGTTTTCATAGGAAGATTAGTTGGAAAAGCTGGAATAGACATAGAAGAATAGATTTATTTTCTATTCTCTATTATTAACCCCCCATAATTTAAAACACTACTTTTAAAAGATAATTATAAATTTATAGATAAACATATTATTAGTAAAATAAAACTGTGATACTATGAATATGAAGAAAGTTATAGGACTAATTGTAGCATTATTTATAATTATTCTAGCATTATCTCTAGGACAGTCAAATTCATTTGATTTCTCAGATAATTCTAAAACAATAACTAATTCTACAGTTGTTGAAGATGGACAGTATTGTGATAAAGAGAATGTTTCGATTTATATAAAACAATTCCATAAATTACCAAGTAATTATATAACAAAAAGTGAAGCTCAAGACTTGGGTTGGCAGGGAGGACCTTTGAAAAAATATGCTCCCGGTAAAAGTATCGGTGGAGATGTATTTACTAATCGTCAGCATATTTTACCTGAAGGTTCATATATAGAATGTGATATTGATGCTAACGGCACAAGTCGTGGTGCAAAAAGATTAGTTTATTCCACAACTAATTATAAAACGTATTATACGGAAGATCATTATAATTCATTTACTGAAATATAAAAAAAAAGAAAGGGTGATTGATATCCTAATAAAAATTGAGGGTTCATTACTAAAAACAAACCCCTATCAATACCTAAAAGAAAAATTAAATTTACCCGAATATTTTGGATATAATTTAGATGCATTATATGACTGTTTAACAGATATTGGAATTGAAACAACAATTCAAATAAAAGATAAAGATCTTGTTAATCAAGATCTTTTGTATACTTTCATTGATGCATCTAAAGTCAATAGATATTTATCTATTGAATATTTATAACTTATTTTTTTTGTTTAAGCGAAGTAATCATCACGTGCTTTAACCATTGCTTGTAAGTTGGTTAAAGGTGATTTTGCAGGTACTCCACAACTTGGTGCTAATATATCTACTTTTTTATCTAAAGCAACTTTTACTTCTGCTGCAACATCTTCTGGTGTACCATTGAATAATGATTGACTTGTTGAAATGTTACCGAAGATTTTTGTATCGGATTCTACTTCTTCTTGTTGTTCATGTATAAAGTTTATATCTACAGCATCTTCTACACTTATAGCACTGAATCCACAATCAAGCATGTATTCAATAATAGGTGTTGTGTTACCACATACGTGTAAAACTGAGTGGTAGCCCATATCTTCAGATACTGTTTCAAATGCTGGTTGAACAAGGTCTTCAAATGTGTCAGGTGGTAATAAATCTGGTCCTGAACTTGGATCTGCCATGTTTATTGCATCTACATCCCATTCACTAATCATTTTCATTTCTTCACATGATGCATCTACAACTACATCTAAAGCATCTTCTACTGCTCCATAATCAGTGTTAATTAATTTTAATAATTCTTCTACACCAATAAGTTGACCTAATATTGTGAAAGGACCTACTGAACAACAGATAATAGGTACTGTATCACATTCTTCTCTGATTCTGACTAATGCTTTTTCTAATACAGGGAATCTACCTTGGTTTAAGAAGTCATCATCAATATCTACATCTTCAATTGAATCAAATGGTACTTCTTTGATTTCTGGAGAATCTATTCCGCTTTTTAAGTCTACTACACAACCCATTGCTTCTGCTTCGAGAGTCATATCAAATGGTGTTGTAATTGTTTCGAAACCTGCATATTCATGTGCCATTAATGCCATTTTTACCATAGGTTCTACTTCTGCGTGTGCTTCAGGATAATGTACATTGATTTGATCCATAACTTCTGCAATAGGTGCAGAGTTGTTTGTTCCTACAGGTGTTTTTTCTACTTCGTCGCCTTCAAATGCATTATATAAATTTTGTATTAAATCCATTTTATCCACCTAGTTTAAATAAGGTTATTTGTTTTAACATTATTATATTATCAACAATGTTTATAGTATGAAAAATGTTCATTATAATTAATAATGGTGTATACAGTTAACATTGCACCATTCGTTTTTAATATTATAATTTAACAATGTTTATTGTTATTATCATTATCATACTTATTAACAAGGTCATTTTTGTTAATGATAGTATATTTATCAATGAGAATATATAAAGTTTAGTATAAAGTAATACTTTAAAAACATTTATACCAGATTTAAAAAGATTATAAAAGGCCAATAACACCCAATAAAAGCAATTAAAGAATGATAGTTACTAAAAATAAGTACAATAAAGATAATAACATATTAAATGAAATAAAAACTATGAAAAAATAATATTACATGATAAATGAAAAATAAGTAATACCCTTAAAAAAACAATATACTAAGTTATTTAAGTAATTTAAGAATAAAAATTCCCTTTTTCTAAATAAAAAAACAATAATAAATAATTTAATAGCCCATTAAGAAAAAAAAGATAATGAAACAGAACAATTATATTAAATCAATACATGTACAATATTAATGATTATTTTGAGTTCTGAGCATTTGCCTAATTTTTTCAGTGGATTCATCATCTAAATTAGATAAAAATTCCAAACCACCTATAATTTTATCTTTAAAATTATTTATTTTAGTATCTTTTTCATCAATTTCTAAGTTCTCTGATTCTATTTGTTCAATTAACTTACTATAATCATTTAATATATCTTCAACAGAGTATTGAATTAAAAATTCAAATGTATCATTTACTCCCCTTGTTTTTGCCATATCACTTAACAAATCCAATAAGAAAATTATCTCATCTTTAGAATAAAATTTATAAGACTCACCATATTCTCTAAGTCCAATACCACATTTAATTGATTCATTTAAATGAATTTGAGAATTACCGTCATCTTCAGATAACATTTTAATTAAATCATGTGCTTTAATAACAGATTTAGATTCTATTTCTGTTTTACGACTGGATAATATTAATTCTTCCAAACTAGAATAATGCAGTAATGCAATTTGTGTTTTATCATCTCTTATTGAAATATCTATAACTTTAAAACAGTTCATGAAACCTGTTTGAGCTAAACCAATACCCTTATATTCTTCATCAATAATTGTATTATCTGGAATTTCTGTTATTATTTTAGAAAATACTAAAAAACGAGTATTTTTATTTAAATTAGTTATCTTTGATGAAAAATTTAGAGTTGTTGGTTGATATATATTTTCATTTACCTTATAATACTCAATAATATCCTGATTCAAATCCAAATCATAAATATATACTTTATACTGACTTGGCTTAATTTCTTTTTCCAAGCGTTTCTGTTCACTTTTAGTTAAGTCCTGAAATACATATTCTTTTGATAATTCAAATAGTTTTTTTTCTTCACCAAAAATATTTGTGTTTAATAATTTATTAAAATCAATATCATCAACAGATATATTTCTATTATATTCATCAACCAAAACAAATCCACCCCTTATATCACACTCATATTACTATATAATTTTATGATAAATAAAATTTTCTTACAAAAAGAGCGTTGGAATAAATACATATTTTATCACATTTTAATAAAAAGTATAATCACTAAAACAAAAACAGTATAATCACTAAAACAAAAACAGTATAATCACTAAAACAAAAACAGTATAATCACTAAAACAAAAACAGTATAAT
>SUTP01000011.1:6934-9583 GCA_015062815.1 Methanosphaera stadtmanae
AGTATAATCACTAAAACAAAAACAGTATAATCACTAAAACAAAAACAGTATAATCACTAAAACAAAAACAGTATAATCACTAAAATATAAATAGTATAATCACTAAAATATACTAATACGATTAGTTAAATAAACTTATTATAATTGCTCAATTGGTGAGGATATGAAATATATTACAAGATATGTTGATAAAGAATTAAAAGATATACTTGAATGTATGGGAGCTGTTTTAATAGTTGGGCCAAAATGGTGTGGAAAAACAACAACTGCTACTCAGTTTGCAAACACAATAATTGAATTGCAGCATCCTAAATTAGGTAAATCTTATATTGAACTGGCAGATGTGGATCCATTAGTATTATTAGATGGGAAAAAACCATTATTAATTGATGAATGGCAAATGGCTCCAAAATTATGGGATGCCGTACGATATTCTGTTGATAAAACAGATGGTTATGGTTTGTACATTTTAACAGGTTCTACAATTGTTGATAATTCTAAAATTAATCATAAAGGTGTTGGAAGAATTCATAGATTATTGATGAGGCCTATGAGCTTATATGAAAGTGGTGATTCCAATGGTAAAATATCATTAGTTGATTTATTTAATGATAATGATGTTATAATTAATGGAATTACTTCTGATTTATCTTTAAGTGACCTAATTTTTTTAGCCTCACGTGGGGGTTGGCCTGAAACATTGAATATTAAAGATAAAGAAAAACAATTAATTGTAGCCTCCTCTTACTTTGATAATATATGTCATGATGACACTTATAATATTGATGGTGTTAAACGTGATTCAAAAATATTTGAAGCGATTCTCAGGTCTTATTCACGTAATATTTCAACATTAGTTAATAATACAAAAATAATTGCTGATATTGAAGAAAATTACGGTAAAATTTCTGAATCTACCTTTTATTCATATATTTCAGTTTTAAAAAATCTATTTGTTATTGATAATGTTCCTGCATGGGCTCCCAATATTCGTTCAAAACAAAAAATAAGAAAAACAGAAAAAAAAGAATTCATAGATCCCTCAATTGCAGTTGCAGGTCTTAATGTAACTCCTGAAATGTTGATGTTTGATTTGAAAACATTCGGATCCATTTTTGAAACATTATGCATTAGAGATTTGAAAGTATACTCAGCACCTTTGGGTGGAAAAGTATTATATTATAATGATGGTACATTGGAAGTGGATTGTGTTTTACAAATTGCTGATGGGCGTTATGGATTGATTGAATTTAAATTAGGAGAAAAAGGAATTGATGAAGGTGCTCAATCTTTGATAAAAATGGATAAATTAATTAAGCAGAAAATTGCTGATGGTGATACTCATATCCCAGAACCTAGCTTTTTAGCAGTTATAACTTGTGATGAAATTGCAAAGATTAGAAAAGATGGAGTACTAGTAATTCCAATTGGTACTTTAAGATAATTATATTCGATACATATTGACCATTTAATAAATAAGTTTTCAATCAGCATTAATTTATTTGTGAACATTTATTTATCATAATACGATAATCTCCATCATTAATCCTTTTTTTATTTGAAGTATACTAAAATCATATTAGAACCTTTTTGACCTTGCATATTAACAAAAATGAGTTTTTCTTTATTGGATAATTTTATATCAAATTTATTAGTAGGTAATCTTAAAAGATATTTTCCAGAACTATTTTTGTCTAATTCCAATTTTATAGAACCACTTATTTCTGATGCAGACAGAATATGAGAATCATTTACAATTGACATATAAAGTGGATTGGCCTCCTTATAATCATATTTTTCCTTTAAAATTATGAGTAATTCTTCAGGAAACTCAACTGAATATTTATCATAATTTGAAGATGGATTTTTATTTCTTATTATTTTTTGACTAAATGTGGGAACTTTATGTAACTTACCATTATTATCTTTATATTCAATGTAATTCATAAAAATATTATATTATTAAAAGTATTTAAAATTAAAAAAAATGAGATTATATGTCTAAATTATTTCTAAAAAGTTTTTCAATTTCTTTTTTATCATCATCAGTATAATATCTGTTATCAATATCATTATCTATTGAAAATATTGCTAACTCATAGATAATTTTATTTAATGATTTTCCCTTTTTAGTTAAATGATACTCTATAGAATCATCATCAACTATTTTTTTTATTAAACCATTATCTTCCATTTCTTTAAGACAATTCGATAATACTTTGTTAGATAAATTAGGTTTATCTTCTTTAAATTCATTAAAATGAACTCTTCCAAAAAACATATCCCTAATTAATTGTATGACCCACTTTTTATTAATTAATTGCATAGTTAACTCTACTGGACATTGCAATATTCGTTCTTCAGAAACCATAATCATCTAATTAAAAATATATTTTAAAAAGAATATTAAGTTTTAGTTACCTCAAAGTAACTTTAAGTATTTATGTAATATAATAACTAGATATAACTAAGAAAGGTTTTAAACATTTCTTAAAAAGGTGAAAAAATGTATAAAATAAATTCATGGAATGATAATCATAAATATCAAAGAAGTAATATAGCACAAAAATATTTTAACAGTATATCCACCGCATGTGGAGCAGACATAAACACAGCTTGTGGAGCAGACATAAACACTGCATGCGGATC
>SUTP01000011.1:9683-34274 GCA_015062815.1 Methanosphaera stadtmanae
TTTAACAGTATATCCACCGCATGTGGAGCAGACATAAACACAGCTTGTGGAGCAGACATAAACACTGCATGCGGATCTGATATAAACATGTAATTTTATGAAGTTAACCCTTGATTAGTATTTTAGTATATTAATTAAGGATTTTTTTTTATTTTAATAATTAGTGATTAAATATGACCGATTTTTTCTCATTTCAATGGCATATAACTGATGATTGTGATCAACGTTGTGTTCATTGTTATATTTTTTCAGAAGATAATACTAAGCCCCTTATAACAATGAATTATGAGAATATTAAGAAAGTCTTCTATGATTGTATAGATATGTGTAAAAAGGTAAATAGAATCCCTTATTTTATTATTACGGGAGGAGATCCAATATTACATCCTGATTTTTGGAAGATATTAGAATTATTTAAATCAAATAATATAGTATTTGGCTTATTAGGGAACCCTTTTCATTTAAATGATGAAATTTGTGAAAAATTAAGTTCCTACGGATGTAGATTTTATCAATTATCACTTGACGGATTAAAAAATACTCATGATTATTTTAGAAAACCTGGATCTTTTGAAACAACACTTGAAAAAATAAAGTGTATTCAAAAAGCGGGTATGCATGCTAATATTATGACTACTGTATCAAAAACAAATATTGAAGAGATTCCAGAACTTATTGATGTAGTGGTTGAAAATCATGTTAATGTATTCTCTTTTTCAAGATATTGTCCTACCAGCTTTGAAAAAAGTGCTCAAATGAGTGCTTATGAATATAAAGAATTATTGGATAAATGTTGGGCTAAATTTGAATATTATAAAGATAGTTATACTAAATTTAATTTGAAAGATCATCTATGGACTCTTTACTTATATGAGAAAGGTTTGTTTAAGATACCAGATAATCTTGACGAGTCTACTATTTATGATGGCTGTCACTGTGCTTCAACACATGTGACTATTCTACCTAATGGAGATATTTATGCTTGTCGTAGAATGGAAAGCAGGGTAGGTAATGCATTGAATGAAAACATATGTGATGTCTTCTTTAGTGAAAAAATGGATTATTATAGACAATATGAAAAATTTGAAAAATGTTCAAAATGTGAATTATTACGATTTTGTAGAGGTTGTCCTGCTGTAAGTTATGGTTATACTCATAATTTTTATTCTGATGACCCTCAATGTTGGAAAGAGATAGTGTAGTGATTATTATGAAAGCCATTATATTAGAAAAAACTTGTAATGCTGATGAATTGACTGTTAAAGAAGTTAATAAACCAAAACAAACAAAAAGTAATGTATTGATAGAAATAAATGGCTTTGGAATTAATAGAAGCGAGATTATATTACGGAAATATGAGGCTAATGAACCATACATCAAATTACCTATTATTCCAGGTATCGAATGTGTGGGCACTGTTATTGAAGATAATGAAAAATTTAATAAAGGTGATGTTGTCATTGGTTTAATGGGAGGAATGGGACGTAGTTTTAATGGTAGTTATGCAGAATATGCATCAATTCCAAATAAAAACGTGTTTAAAATCAATGAAGAGATGATTAAAAAATTAAAGCTTGAAGAAATTATTGCTATTCCTGAAACATTTTTAACTGCATACGGTTCATTATTTGAATGTTTAAAATTAAACAAAAAGGATACTTTATTAATTCGTGGTGGAACAAGTGCAACTGGAATAAGTGCACTAAAATTAGCTAAAAAATTAGGTTGTACAGTTATATCTACAACAAGAAATAATACCCGCGTTGAAAAATTAGAAAAAATGGGTGCTGATTTAGTTATAATTGATAATGGAGACATAAGTGAAAAAATACTATCTAAGTATCCTGAAGGTATTACTAAAATATTGGAATTAGTTGGTCCCAGCACTATGAATAATTCTATGAAAATCTTAGCTTCTAATGGAATCTTATGTATAACGGGCATACTTGGAAAACAGGAGTATCTTGAAAATTTTGATCCTATTAAAGATATACCTAATGGTAAATATTTAACATCATTTTTTAGTAATTACCCAACACAAGAAGTCCTAGATTCTATATTTAAATATATAATTGATAATGAAATTACACCCGAAATAAGTAAAGTTTTCACATCTTTAGAAGAAGTTAAAGAAGCCCATAAATTAATGGAATCAAATAATGCTGAAGGAAAAATTGTCATTAAATTAAAAGAGTTGGTAAAATATGATTAGTAAACAAGATTGTTTAAAAAGAGTTAGGGAAATTATTGATGCTGTTTTATCTACTGTTGATGAAAATGGTAATCCCCAGTCAAGAGTAATTGATATTATGCTTGTTGATGAAACAGTTTACTTTTTAACAGCTCGTGGTAAAAATGTTTATAACGAAATTGAAAAAAATCCTCATGTAAGTTTTCTGAGTTTAAAAGATAACATTTCCATTAGAATAACAGGAATTGCTGAAAAACTTGACAATCAAAAACAATGGATTGACAAAATGTTTGAAGAAAATAAATACATGAATAATGTATATCCTGCTGAAACCAGATACATATTAGAACCTTTTTATATAAAAAAAGGTGAAATAGAATATTTTGATTTAACTCAAAAACCAATATTTAGAACTAGTTTTATTATTGGTGATGGTGAAATTACAAGTAAAGGATTTAAAATAACTGAAAAATGCATACACTGTGGTATATGTGAAAAAGTATGTCCTCAAAAATCTATTTTAGACTTAGGAGAAATCTATAAAATACAAGACAACCATTGTTTACATTGTGGTATTTGTTTTGAAAATTGTCCTGTAAATGCTATAATAAGAATTTAACAATTTTAATACATCAAAATAAATTTGATAGCTAAAAAAAAAAGATTTATAGTGGAGATGAAAGTTATTCTAATACATCAGGATGTAATAAATTAAATTTTTCATATAATTGTTTATATTGAAGTAATTCCGTTTTGAGTACCAATAATTCTTGTGAATCACTTGTATTACCTGAATCTTCTTTGTTACGTAATGCTTCCTTATATTCATTTAGTTCTTTGGTTAAATTTTCAATTTCCTCATCTCTTGATATTATAGATTTAGATTTAACCAACGTTTCCGGGTTTATCTCATTTAATCCTTTGATGACATTATGATATGCTATTACATCAAGATTCATAATTTCTATTTTCTGATTTAATTCATCAATAGTTTTCTTATATTCACTTATTTCATCAGAGTCTACTTCTTTAGTTTTTGAATATTCGAAATTAGATAAATTATCAGGATTTGAATTATTTAATTCGTCAATAATTTTATTATAAGCGGTTACATCAAGACTCATTATATTTATTTTCTGATTTAATTCATCAATAACCCTATTACATTCATTTACTCTTTCTTCTAATTGTTTTGTATAACTAATTAGTTGTTCCCTTGAAAGATCTGTTAAATTTTTATTTGATTCTGTATCCACTTAATCACCTTTATTAAGAAAGAATAATATGATTATATTGATTCTAAATCTTTGAAAGAAGATTTATTTAAAACTTTAGATAACTCAAATAAATCATGAGCTTCTTCCTCTTTAGAATAATAAATTTTATCATTTTGAGGATTGTAATAAGGATAATTCTCCCTAACATACACTGTTATACCATTGTATGTTGTTTCTATGTACTCCCCAGCTTCATCCACCTGATAAACTTTACGTGTTTCACCTGTTCCTGAGAAAGAATTGTGTACGGACGATGTACCTGTGAGTGTATTATTTATAGTCTTAATAATACCATTTATTTTTGATTTCATATTGATACTCCCTGTCCATAATATTTCAATAAAATATTATTGTTACAATATCATATCTGTATAAAATTATATATAAATATTTGAAAATGAAAAAAATGAAAAAATTACTTCTTTTTCTCTAAAAATGTTAAAGTAGGTGAAACTGATGAAATAATTTTTTGTTTGTTGTAAATGTAAGTTCTTAATCATCTTCTAAAAAGGACTGAATGTTATTTTTTGAAATAAATTTTTCTTCATTATTGTTTGAAGTATCATTTGAATTTATTATAACACTAACTTTTTTAGATGAAAAATAAATATGAAAAAATTAAATAAACCCTATTTATTAATTTTTGAAAAAAAAAGAATTAATGAAAAACAAATCCCTGAATTCAAATGTTATCAAAAATATTTTTCTTAAAATCAAGTGCCATCATTTTTAGTAGTTACCCTATAATACTCATATACTATGGAAATATATTCAATTGAACAGATAATTTAATTACCATAATCTTATTAACAAAAGTCGAACATAAAATATTATAGATAATGAATAACAGGATGCAAATAATGATAGAAACATATGAATATTTAATTAAAGATCAAAAAAATGAAAAATTCACATTAAATATTAAAGTTGATTATGATACAGAAAATGAATATAACACCACTTACTATTTCTCTGATGGAGAAAAATGGATAAAAGATTTTATAGATATAGATACATTATCTCCCGAAGATGAAAAAGAAAAAGAGTTATTTCAGGAATTTATCACAAAAATACATGATTACATGGTTCATGGAAATTTAAATGATCAATTACGTGCTATGGAAGATGAAGAAGTAATTATCAAAAATAATTACGAGTTAGTATTAAATGCAAAAAAAATATAATGGAGCAAAATCTTGTCTGTAAGAAAAGAGATTACATGTACTGTACTTGACGGTAAATATGAAAAAGATGATTATGAAGTTTTAATTAAACTCATAATAACAAAACCTAAAAAATATGAATTTCTTTCATGGGATGGCGTTGAATGGGGTTCAAAAAAAGCTCTTAATCGAGTTTATGTTGATATTAACGCTCAACGAGAGTATGATGACTTTAAAAATAGATTACTTAAATTAGAAGAAAATCAAATATTATATGAACTTTCTCAAGAACTTAATGTTGATCAAAGTTATTATTTTGAAAATGAAAGAATTTACATATATATAGAATCAATCGAAGAAGAATAATATCCCCTCCACTATTTTCCTATATTAAAAACTAATTTTAAATAAAAAATAAAAATAAAATAAAAGATAGATACTTAAGGAGTAAGTCGTCTTCTATCTCTTGGGAATAAAACTGTTTCCCTAATGTTTTGAGCACCTGTTAATACCATAGTAAGTCTATCAGCACCCATACCCCAACCAGAATGAGGTGGCATACCATACTGGAATGCTTCTAAATATTTTTCAAATGAATCTGGATTTAGATCTTTTGCTTCTATTTGTTGATATAATAAATCATAGGAATGAATACGTTGAGAACCACTGGAAAGTTCAAGATCCCTATACATTAAATCAAAAGCAGTACTTTTTTCTGGGTCATCACTATTAGGCATTACATAAAATGGTTTAATTGCTGTTGGCCATTCCGTAATAAAGTAATAACTACCCATTTGATCACCAATAACTTTTTCAGCTGCACGTGATAAATCATCACCATAATTCATTTCCACATCATGACTGTTTACTATATCAAGAACTTCTTCATATGGAACTACTGGGAAAGGTTCTTTTGGTATATCTAATTCATGACCAAGAATATCTAATTCATTCTGATTTTTTTCTAAAAGATTTGCAGATATGGTTCTAATTAAATCTTCTAATAAATCCATAACATCCTGTTGACTTCTAAAAGACATTTCAGCATCAATAGATAATGCTTCATTTAAATGTCTTAAAGTATCGTGTTCTTCTGCCCTGAATATTTGACCTATTTCAAATACAGAATCTAAACCAGTTGCCATCATCATTTGTTTATACAATTGAGGACTTTGACCTAAAAATGCTTCTTTTTCAAAGTAAGTAATAGGGAATAATTCGGTTCCACCTTCAGTAGCAGAAGCTACTAATTTAGGTGTTGTGATTTCTGTAAAATCATGATCATAGAAATAATTACGTACTGTGTGTAACATTTCATTTTTAATTTTAAATATTGCACTTACATCATGTTTTCTTAAATCCATGAAACGAGCATCTAAACGAGTATCCATTTCAGCATCTACTTTTTCAGTAGTATCTAATGGTAATGGTAATTTTGATACATTTATGACATCAATATTTGTTGGAATGATTTCAACACCATTAGGTGCTTTACCTGATTCCTGTACAGTTCCAGTTAAAGTTATAATAGTTTCTTTTCTAGCAGCACGTACGTCAGCCATCATTTCTTCAGTTAATTTTTTACTAGGTGCGGTTAATTGAGTTATTCCATTTTTATCTCTGATTAATACAAATACTATACCGCCAAGATCTCTAATCTCATGCACCCAACCAGTTACTTTAACAGTTTCCCCTGCAAGTTCTGGAGTTAATTCATTTGAATAATGTGTTCTTTTACATTTGTCGAATATGTCTGTCACTTTCTCACCTATTAATTTTTGTATGATTAGGTATAATAATAAATATTAGTATATTTATTTTTCTTAATTGATAAATTTTCTTAAAATATGTGAAAAAAATAATTAAATTATTCTACATCTTCAAGTCGTTTTCTAAAAGATAAAGCATGTGCATAAAATCCTTCAGCTTCAGCCAAATTAATAACCATGTCTTTAATATTTTTTACTCCTTCTGGAGATAATTCCTGTATTGTTGGTTTTTTAATAAATGACTCAGCCGATAATCCAGAATACATTCTTGCTCCACCACTTGTTGGTAAAACATGATTTGTACCTGACCCATAATCTCCACCTGCTACAGGAGTTAAATTACCTAAAAATATGGAACCTGCATTAGTAATAGACTCTAAAGTTTTATAATGATCCCGTGTAGCAATTACTAAATGTTCTGGAGCATATGCATTTGTAAAATCTATTGCATCCTGCATATTTTCAGTAAGTAATATTAAACCATGTTCACTAAGTGATTGTTCTATAATTTCCTTCCTTTGCTGTGTTTTAATGTATTCATTTACATAATTTAGTGTTTCTTCAGCTAATTGTTTAGAAGGAGTTACTAAAACTGTTGCAGCGTTTGGATCATGTTCTGCTTGTGATAATAATTCTGTAGCCATGAAAGAAGGATTTGCTGTCTCATCACATAATGCAACCATTTCTGATGGACCTGCAGGGAATTCTATATCCACATCACCATAAACTAATTTTTTAGCTGCAGTTACAAAAATATTACCTGGACCCACAATTTTATCAACAGAAGGTATTGACTCAGTAGAATATGCCATTGCTGCAATAGCTTGTGCTCCACCCACTTTATATATTTGAGTTGCACCTGCTATTGAAGCTGCAGCAAGTATTTCATCACTGACATTTCCATCTTTATCTGGAGGTGTACAACAAATTATTTCTTTTACTCCAGCTATTTTAGCAGGAATCACTGTCATAAGTATTGTAGAAGGATATGCTGCCCTACCACCAGGTATATAACAACCTACTTTTTCAAGAGGTCTTATAATTTGTCCTGCTTTAACACCTTCTTTAACAGTCATTGTCCAATCAGAAGGAATTTGAGCTTCATGAAACTTGGAAATATTTTCAGCAGCCATTTCTAAAGCTGATTTTAATTTTGGATCTATATTTTTAATACTTTCTTCAATAGTTTCAACAGGTACTTTTAAATCTGTAATATCTGCTTTATCAAATTTTAATGTATAATTATGTAATGCTTTGTCTTTATTTTCTCGTACATCCATAATAATATCTTGTACTGTGTCAATCACATCATTAGCATTAATTTCGACTCGTTTAGTATATTTTGAGAAATCTTCTCTTTTTAAATTTATTATGTCTAGCAATTTAAGCCTCCAGACTAAATTATTAAAATAGTATGAATAGTTATATCTTTTTTTTAAGTAATAAAAATATGTATTTTAATGAAAAACAGTAAATTAATTTCATAAATTTTAGAAAAAAAAGGAGCAAGATAAGATAAATAATTTTATCTTAAATTTATGCCCATGGATTTGGAGTTCCTGGCATGTCTCCACCTACAGGAATTTCTTCCTTAGCTGCAAGAACATCATCAATACGTAATACTTCAGTAGCTATTTCAGTAGATCCATCAACTATAGCAGATATGGTTTCTTCTGAATCAAGTATATGATTTTCTTTCATATCTTCTACTTTACCTTCAAATACGTTAAGTCCCATATTAGTTGATTTTTCTTGAGCTGCTAATAATTCAGTACTGATATCAATAATATCTAGTCCTGCATTTTTAGCAATAGCTATAGGAATTTCCATTAAAGCATCAGCATATGCAGTAATACCTAACTGTCTTTTATCAGTAAATTGATTTGCATAAGTTTTTAAAGCTTTTGATGCTGCAACATATGCTGCACCTCCACCAGGAAGAGCTTTATTTTCTTTGATAGCACTTGAAACTGCACCTATTGCATTATTTACTGCATCTTCTAATTGATCAGTTATATGTTTAGTACTTCCTCTAATAATGATATTTAAAGTTCCAGGATATTTACAATCTTCAATGAAAATATATTCTCTATCTTCAAATACTTCACGTTCATAAACGTGTCCTGCTTCACCTAAATCATCACTGGTTATTTCTTTTACATCATTTACAAGGTTTGCACCAGTTGCTTTAGCTAATCTTTCTAAATCTCCAGCTTTTACTCTTTTTGCAGTTAATATTCCTGCTTTTGTTAAAAAGTGTTGGCCGAGGTCACTGATTTTTTTATTGTTAAATAAAACATTTGCTCCAGCATCAACAATTTTTTGAATTTGTGCTTCAAGTAATTCTGCTTCTTTATCAAGATAAGCTTGGTATTCACCAGGGCTATTAATAGTTATTTTTGCTTCATTTTGTAATTCTTTAGCATCTAAAGGATATTGTATTAATGCTATTTTAGCATTTTTAACATCTTTTGGCATTTCTGATTCGACTACGCTTTTATCTATGGTGACTGCCTGTGTAATTTCAGTATCTTCAGTACCTTCACCATGGATTTTTCGTATTTTTATCATATCAGGGTCAATTTGACCGTTTTCTTTCACATCAAGTAATGCTTCTACTATTTTAGTTGCCATTTGACGTGTGTTACCAAAAGAACCTTTACCTTGCATAGAAGTTTCAGCTATATCTATTAATTCCTCTTTTTCTGTTTTGATTGAAATTTCATCAAAAATTTCTAATGTTTTTGATTTTGCTTCATCAAAACTTTTAACTATTGTAGATGTACTTAGTCCATCTTCAATTAATTTTTCTGCTTGTTTTAATATTTCACCAACTAAGACTACTGCAGAGGTTGTTCCATCACCATATTCTTCTTGTTGAACTTTAGCAAGGTCAACTACCATTTTTGCTGCTGGATGATCAGGTTCTGTCTCTTTGAGAATGGTGTATCCATCATTAGTTATGGTTACATCACCAATAGTATTGACCAACATTTTGTCCATTCCTCTTGGACCTAATGTTGTTTTTAATACGTTGGATAATATTTTAGCAGCCATTATATTATTTTTAGTTGCTTGACTACCAACAGTTCTTTTTGTACCATCAGCTAAAATAATTAATGGTTTTTCTTGTTGTGCCATATTAATTATCCTCCAATTTTAGATTTTATTAGGTTAATTTTGTTATAGACTGATTAAATTATAATTAATTAATAATAATCTAAAATTTTGATTTATAGACTGAATTGATTTTAAATAATTAATATAGTTAATTATGAAAATTATTTTTTTATAATTACTTTTACAACTATTTATAATTCTATATTTTATATATAATAAAGTTATTGCTAAAAAGGTGTTTGAACTTATATAAATACTTTACTATTATATTTAAAAAAAATATGAAAATTAGTTCATTTTAAAATCAGTTACAGCCTCATGAACTATTTCCATTATTGCACCATCTAAATCATAATTAGAATTTATTGGAATAGGTATATTATCACAGTAAACAACTTTTAAACCCTTAGTTAAAGCATCTTTAGTGGCCACATCAACTGCAGCTGCTTTTAATTCAGTTAACATTATATCCACATTATCAATATTACGTTCAATATCCTCCTGTAGAAGTGGTCTATTAGATAAATTTGATGTGATTTCTACAACAGTACATTTGAAATTTTCTTCCAAGTATTCTTTTAATAAAGGTTGAACTGATTCTGGTGCAGTTGTTGCAAATAATATCTTTTTATTTTCAATTGTATCTACAGGTTGAGGTCTAAATATAGTAGGAATTATTTTTGCATCAGGATTCAATTCATGCAACTGTTCAATTAATGCATTTAATTTATCAGAAGAACAAATATCCTCATCACACATGGTAATAATAATTAAATCAGCTAATTTAATTCTAAAAGGACCAAAATATTGTGTTAAAGTTTCAATAGGTTGATTAGCACCTACAAGAACTATTGTTTTATCTGTTTTTATTGGAGGTACTGCAGAACCACTACCCTCAATAGCTATTAAATTAGTATCAAGATCATTAGTCATCTTAGCACCATCAACCATGTTTGTAACATATACTTGACCAGCCATACCACCAGCACATCTTCTACAACCCACAGTTAATACTCTGCTCATTAATGCATCCTCCCAATGATCAGATGCTGCATGAAGCCCCTTATCCGATTGTTCCATTAAGTATTCAGGAGTTAGCTTAATTTTATCACCATGAACTATTTCAGGAATTTCAGGACCTCCCCTCCCCATTGCAACAATACACGGAGTGTATTTATCTTCTTGATTTATTAAACGAGCAGTATAAGCAGATACAGCTGTCTTACCAATACGCTTACCAGTGCCAATAATTTTATAGGAAGGATTATCTAAAACATCCTCTTCAATTAAAGGTTTAAATTCAAAATCAGGACCCTTATATACCACATGATTTTGAAGTACTACAGTTGCAATCTTAAAACGTTTAGAATAATTTACAACAGGTTCATCAGATAAATCAAAAACAAAATCAACATCATATTTTCTAATAGATTCATCAATTAAATCATAAGGTATCTCTTTATGATTTTCACCAAATACTACAGGTTTATTAAATATTTCGGATATAACATCAACGTTAGTATCTCTTAATTTTTCAGTTCCACCTATAAATAATAATAATTCAACTTCATAACCTTTTGTTTCTATTTTATCAATTGCAGATTTTGTTACGGGAAAATAATGTTCTCCATCAACTAAACATAAAACTTTTTTTGATTCTGTGACCATAATGATACCTCAAATTATTTATTCTTTATAATTAATATCTATAGTAATCAACAAATAATAAGTTTAAGGGTCTAAATTATTCATCATTCTGAAAGCTTTGATAAGTCCATTTATATTTTGTAACATTGTTTTATGATAATGAATACTAATAATAGAACTAATAATGTTGTTTTTTAAAAAAAATTCTGTTGTATACTTGTGAAAATATTTTAAATTTAATTATTCTTTTAGAAATAATGAAAAAAAAAGATAATTTAAGCTAAAAAAACGAAAAAGAAAAAATCCATAAAGGATTTTTATTTTTAATATTTTGGAAGTTCAGTTGTAGTTTTACTAGCTTTATAGTAAGTGTTAGCACCGGAAACTAATTCCAAGGTATAATTTCTGTTGGAAAGTTTGCTGGTGTCTATTAATACATCAACATTACCATTTGTTATTTTTTTGTTTACAAGGAATGATTTACCGTTTAATTTTATGGTGATGGTTATATTTCTTTGCACATTATTGTTTTTATTATCTACCATTCTTGCCTGTACTCGGGTTGTGGTTTTGTTTCTTGTTATGTTTATGAATTCGGTGTTTACATCATATTTTTTAGTTGCCTTGGTTGTGTATGTCTTACGTACTCCTTGATAATGATATGTGTCTCCTGATACAACTTCCACTTTGTGTGTTCCTGGTTTATAAATTGGAATACCTTCAAGTGTTTCATTGAATGTACCATTGTTTACTTTTACTTTCTTAGCATATGATATTCCGTCGAATTTTATGTTTATGACTGCTGTTCCTTCGAGTATTGCGTTGTTAAATTTGTTGTATATTTGTCCTGTTACTACTGGTTTTGAGTATTCATCCTTGATTGTGACTGTAGCATTTACGTATGTTGGAATTGCCTTGAGTGTTGTGGTGTTGGTTCCAGTTGCTTTATTGTATATTTTATTAGAGTATACTGCTGTTAGGTTGTATTCTTTGGCACTGTATGCAAATGGTAGTTTTACATCAAGGTGTACTGTTCCATTTGTTACCTTTGCAATGATTCCTTTGTTGTTTTCATCTTTTAGTGTTAAACCGTTTATTTTGAATACTAGTATTCCATCATTTATTAGGCTTCCGTTTTGGTCACGTACAACTGCGTCGATGTGTAGTGTACCGTTTACATAGTCATCTGGTGCTGTTACCATTACTGTAGCGTTACGTTTGTATATTGTGACTTTACTTGTATCACTTCTGTTTGCAGATACAATACTTGTACCTGAATATACTGCTTCTACTTTTAGATTTGGATGTGAATCTATAATCCATTCATTTTCTGCCTTGTATGATAACTGTGCAGTACCGTTTACTACATATGTTTTTATATTACCGTTTTCATTAGTTAATGTTTTTCCACCTACTTTGAATATTACATATCCACCATTTACATTGTTACCTTGATAATCAACTACATTTGCCGTGAATGTTACATTATCAAATACTGTTCCTATAACAGGATCCACGGTTACTGTTGAATATGATTTGATTATTATGGTAATATTTTCTTCCTGTGAATCATATTCATCATCTCCAGGATATGTTACAGTTAGATTATTTACACCAGGCTCTAAATCAACTGGAATTATTGCTGTACCATTTTCATCTGTAGTTCCATTTACAGTTGTACCATCAGGTAATGTTACAATAATATGAGCATCAGGTAGTGGTTTGGCTGTTTCGTTATCTTTGAGTGTTACATTTAATGTTGTGTTTTGAGCTGTGACATTCATGTCTGCTTCTTTACCAACAACAGTTACGTCATCTAATGTGTCACTGCTGCCATAGTAATCATCATTTTCCATGTATTCAACGATAATTGTGTAGTTGCCTTTCACATCAATATCTGCAGGTATACTTGCCCTTCCATCATCAGACAAATTACCTGTTCCAACTATTTCATCAGCAACAATAAGGTTTACCTGACCAGTTATAGGCTCAGAAGTCTGAGCATCAACAACAACCACATCCACAGTCACATTACCTGCAGTGTTGTTTGCTATTGTTCCTGTTGTTTTACTTTCTCTTCGTGTTACATTAATGGTCATTGGTTCTTCCTGTGGAGCATATATTTCATTTCCAGGATAAGTTATTATTATGTTGTTTTCTCCGACTGGAAGATCTAGTGTGATGATTGCTGTGCCGTTTTCATCAGTAAATCCTTCACCAACTGTATTGCCATTTTCATCTTTAATTATTATTTCTGCATTTGGTATTGGTTTATTGTCACCTGTTGTGTTTAATGTTACTTCTATGGTTGTGTTAGCTTTTGTAGTATTTAATGGTGTTCCACTTATACTTGTTTCTTTTGGATCTATTTGAAGATTGGCAACACCAGATGATGTATTGTATCTATTATTTCCAGTGTAGTTAGCTGTTATTGTGTAGTTTCCTTTAGTATATGTAACAGGTAGTATGTATTCAGTTGTTGCTATACCGTTATCTACTACTGCCTCTACAGGATTGCCAGTTTCATCATATAATTGTTTTCCATCAATAAGGAATTTGACACTTCCATCATTTACCGGATTTCCATTTTCATCAGTTACAGTAGCATTTAATGTGATTGTATCTCCAACAAGAGCAGATTTGTCAAATGTTGTTGTGTTTGTATTTACTGGTAATACTTCTAGGGATCCTGTGTTATTTATTTCCCCATAGAAATAATCGTTTCCATAGTATGTTGTTTCAAATTCATACCATCCAGTTTCATTAACATCTGTTAAATATATGAGTTCACCATCTTTCAATGTGTTGTTGTATATTACGGTTCTGTTTTCTCCGTTAACTGATTCTATTACAATATTTCCGCCATCCACTATTGATTCAATATCATCTTTTGGGAAGACCAGTACTTTAAGTGTTACGTTTCCTGCTGTACGGTTAATTGCTTCTATGGTTACACGTGTTGGTAATTTATCAACTTTGAACTCTGAAGTTCTGGTACTGTTGGCATAACTTGGATTATCACTAGTGAATTTTGCAGTTACATTTTTTTCACCAGCAGTATCTGATTTGTAATCCTTGTATGTTCCAAAACCATTTGTAATGTTTAATTTGTGTATTTCACCATTAATGTCTAATTCAACTGTTCCACTTAATAATAAACCACCTAATACTTCAACAGTTATAGTGTTGGTTTGATTGATTGTTGTATTACTTGCTGTAACTAAGAGATTTGTAGTTATGAAGTTTTTAATTGCCTGTACAGTTTCACTTTCATAATGATAAATATCATCACCCGGACTTGTAACAGTTATGTTTATTGTTCCTTCATCTGTTGGTGTGAAATTAAATACTGCTGTACCATTTTCATCTGTTGTAACTGTTCCTGTAATGTCAGGTTTTCCTTCCTCAGTTATGTTAACTATCACAGTTTTATTTTTAATAGGTGTACCATTAGGTTCAAATAAGCTTATGTTTATACTTGATTCCACATGAGGAGTAAGATTTCCAGGCACTATAACTATTTCCGGTTGAATCTTAACTACATTAATTTCAGCATCTTTATCAGATGCACTTAGATAAATTGAATCATTACTAGTAGGATGTTTTGCCACAATAGTTACTATGTCATCACCAAGTGCTTGGAAAGTGTAACTTGCAACACCATCCTCAGTAGTTAAAATGGCAACCTCTTCTTCATTAATTAAAACGTGAATAGTTTCACCACTTAATGAATTATTGTTAACATCAACTAATGTGAAGTTAATTAGTGCAGTATCACCTGCAGTCATATTACTTGGAGCTTGAATACTAAGAGTAGTATTAATTTCCTTTTTAACCGTGACCACAGAAGTAGTGTTCTGATAGTGTTTACTTTGAGTAATATATTCAAGAGTAATATTGTTTTCCCTGTTTGTTAAAACACTGTTTTGGAAAAATATTCTTTCACGATCACCTGTCATGTTGATTATGTCATTTAAAACACCATTTACATAAACATTCAATGTACCATTACGTACAGTATCATTATAAACACTACGTAAATCCACATCAACATAATAATCATAGACTCTACTTTCGTTATCTGTGACCTTTGTCACATTAGGTGCAATAATAGTATCTTCAAGGAAATTATCAATATAAGTGTTACCATGAATATCTACTTGAGCACCATCTTTTGGATTACTAAAGAGCATGTCACGAGTATTATCAGTATTATTAATGAAAGTATTGCCTGTTATTGTTACAGAGTTTGTATTACTAAAATCAACAACATAACCATTATTACTGGTTACATAATTATCTGTGATGTTTGAATCTTTTAGGACTATAAATGTATTAGTTGTATTACTGTATATTACAGCCCCAGTTGTGTTTGCACTATTGTTGTTAAATATACTATCAGATATCGTTAAGTTTGTTTCTTTATTATGTATTACCCCTCCTTGAGTTGCAGTATTGTAATTCATTGTGTTATTATTTATTGTCACATCCCCACAATTGCTTAATATTGCTCCCCCTTGAGTTGCAACATTGTATTCCATTGTGTTGTCATTTAACGTAACGTTACCATAGTTATTGTGTATTGCTCCACCAGTAGCTCCAACATTATTGTAGGTTAAGCTAGTGTTGTTTATTATTAGGTTTGCATACCCATTGTATACTGCACCTCCATGGATTCTTGCAGCATTGTTTGTTAGGTTACTGCTGTCTATTGTTAGAATTCCATGTCCAAAGTATATTGCGCCCCCATTGTATTCTGCATAGTTGTTTGTTAGGTTACTGCTGTCTATTTTTATGTTTCCTTGGTCACTTAATATTGCTCCCCCACGAGATGAATCGCTGCTTTGTGGTACTTTGTTGTTGTTTAAATTAGTGTTAGTTATCGTTATGTTTCCATTGTTGTTTATTGCTCCTCCTCCAGTTGCATTGTTGTAATTTAGACTACTGTTAATAATTGTTAGAATTCCACGAGTGTTATTTATTGCTCCACCATAAATTAATGCAAGGTTGTGTGTGATATTAGTGCCTATTATTGTTGTAGTACCCCTGTTTTTATGTATTGCACCTCCACCGGTTGCATTGTTGTACTTTAGATTGCTGTTAATAATTCTTAAGTCTGTATTTCCATTGAATATTGCTCCTCCTTGGATTGATGCTTGGTTATGTGTTATGTTAGTGTTTATTGTGATTGCGTTACCTCCATAGAGAGATATTGCTCCCCCTTCAGTTGCATTATTGTTTGTTAGGTTACTGTAGTCTATTGTTAGATATTTATTGCTGTGTATTGCTCCACCCAAGTTATTTGCATTGTTATGTGTCAGAATACTGTTATTTACTGTCAGATTTCCCTGATTGTTGTGTATTGCTCCTCCACGGACTGATGCATTATTGTATGCTAAGGTAGTATTTGTGATTATTATATTTCCTTGATCGGTATGTACTGCTCCACCATGGCTTGCTTTGTTGTATGTTAGGATACTGTTCTGTAGAGTAATAATACTATCTTTTTGTCCTGCTATTGCTCCTCCATTGGCTGTTGTTGTACAATTGGTTATAATTATGTTATCTATGATAACAGTAGTAGCATTACGTATTAGTAGGAATCGGTACTGTCCCATCCCATTTATGATTTTCTGATTTCCATTAATAGTTAAAGTTTTTATTGCTTCATTAACTACGATATTACCTTCTAATTCTATATCATCACCTATGTCAATTGTTACTATATCCTGAGCATTACTTGTTAAATTACCGTTTAATTCCGCATAAGTTGAAGTTACTATTGTATCTGCTTTTAAGTTTTGTGTTTTACTTCTAGTTTTATTATTTATTGTTTCTTTAGAATTAGTTGTTTTTTGAATGTTGTCTGTTGGAGTTGTTGACTCTTCATTTGTACTTGTAGAATCATAGTTTATCGTGTTGGTTTGTGTTGTTGTGTCTATTGTGTTTGTTTGTGTGCTTGTTGTGTCGTTAGTGTCTATGTTTGTTGCGGTTATTGTTGTTAGTCCTAATAACATCAAGAATGTTATTGTTATTAGGAACATTTTTTTGTTTTTATTCATATTCGTTTAACCTCCTAAAATTTAATAAATTTGAATATTGTATAAATAAATTGTTAAAATAGTTATTAATGATATAATTGGTGATGATTATATAAATAATTATAGTATGTTTAAAAAGATATTTTATTCATGATTGTTATAAAGAAAATGAATAAACCAGTAGATATGGTTAATTTTCTCCATCTAATGTTTATAGGTGATTGGCTCCAAGATATGGAAATGATAGAATTTTTAAGATATAAAAATAATGAGTGAAGTTACACTTGAAATGCATGTCTAAAAAAATGTGAAGGGGTTGAATTATGGTGAATAGAATTCATTTATATTTTCTATTTCTCTTATTTCTAGTGAATCTATGGTGAATTTGGAATATTCTGTATTTGATGGAATTATTTCTAGATCATATAATTCTACTGTGTTTGGTAATATTATGTAGGTTTCAAATGGTGTATCTTCATAATAATAGTATATTAATTTGTTTTCATCTGTGTATACTGGTGATTCTGTTGTTAAAAAGTTTAATCTGAGTATTCCTGTGGTTTCTGGTTTAAATGATAGTTTGATTACTACTGCATCCTCTTCATCAGATTTTGTAATATCCTCCAGTAGTATTCTTGAATCTTTGTCTAGTCCTTCGATTACCAAATTATCTCCATCAGGGTATAAGTCAATATTACGTACTTCTTTTATTCCTTGTATGTAATTTGTTCCATTTAATGTGTATAATGTGTTTTTTGATTTGTTGAAGAATTCTGCATAGTTGCAGTCTATTGGTATAACATTGTCTGTTCTGTTATTTATTGAATCTATTCCTAGCATTCTCTGGCTTTGGAACCATGGGTTTGGATAGAATATTTGTTTATTTTCATTTTCTGATAACCATGCAGCCCACCAACTGAATGTACTGTTTGCTATAACAAAATGATCACATTGAACCATAGTATTTAGTAAATCACCATATCCTCTTGTTGTTGAGTCTTTTTCTTCCTCGTATTCAACATGTGCTACTGGAATATCAAATGATAAGTTTTCATCAACCCATTCATGATCTTCTGTGAATAAGTATAATTTTGGATTTTTTAGTTTGTTTTTTAGTTTATTTATTGCATTCATATAGTATTCAACACTACATGTACCGAATTCGGAAAATTCCTGGTATTCTCCTCTTCTGAAATGTACTGCTATTGAATCATAATTGTTCATATCATCAATTATTTCCTGGTTTCTGGTACTTATTTTGCCTTGATATTGTAAATCTTCTTTTATGATATCTTGGTTGTGTGCAAAGTATTTTTCACTTATATATGTTTTATAATCTGGACATAGTTTACTGTTCCAGAATCCCTGGAAATATGCAGGTAATTCTATTTTATCTAAATTATCCAAATATGAATCATCTGGAAAATCTGTTGTTTCCCTGAAGATTCTTTCATGATACCTGTTTACACCATTTTCCTGTACATATTTACTGTATGGGTAGTTACCTACTATTCCTTTGATATTGTATGCTTGTAATCCATATACTACATGTTTTATTTCATCTTGTCTTATCCAGTTATAATGGGATATATCCACATATAAATCTGTGTCTAAATCATGAGATAAAGAACGTCCAAAAGCATATTGAAATAATTGATTACCTAATCCACCACTTAATTGTATACATATCATAATTTTCTACCTCTAATGTTATAAAATGCTTTAGATTCATATACATAATATATTTTATAATCTAAGATATATCGAACATACTCAGATAATAATTGAGCAAATTCATAATAATCATACATATCCTCAATAGGATTTATTTTAAATTGATTTATTACATCTTCTTTTAAATACATGCAGAAGAATGATACGGTGTCCAATTCATAATATTCACCTGAAGAGAATATTGGTACATTAATTATACTTGAATTATATCTTGATAATGCAACATCACAATCTATTTTATCACTAGAATATGGCATGTGCCTTGTAATTATATCATCTTCTTCTACTGATAAGATAATTTGTTGAGGAACTATCATACCAGCATTATCCAAGTTTTGTGAATAATACTGTAATGATGCTAATGTTGAATTATTTAATATAGCTAAACTGTTTAATAAAACCACATCAGTATTATTATCCACCTCATCAAATTGATTAAATATATTCTCAGTTAAGGAAATGTTATTATCATATCTAACCAATGTTATACATGATTTATTTAAGTCCTGAATATAATTAAATACATCCAAATTACCATTATATATTATTCTGATTTCATGTATTTTGGATAAATTCTGACTAAATATTGCATCTAAACAATTTTTAATATTATTTTTAGTCTCCGCATTAGGTATTAAAATTGTAATAGGTTTATTATTAGTAATTTTATCTTCTAATGATCTTACATTATATAATGCTATTTTATTTTTTATTTCAGCATAAGATTCATCTTCATCTTCAACATCCGAAATTCTATTATTAACATTATTTAAATAATAATTAGATAATAATACCGGAATCGAATATATTGAATATTTTGAATTTATCTTCAAAATTAAATCCCAATCCACAAATCTTCTCAAGTTTTCATCAAATCCACCAAGCTCATCATAAACTTCTCTTTTATGACAGAAGCAATTCATATCAATATTATTTGAATTATTTAATAGAGATTTATTCATAGATCCAAATCTTATACCAAATGGGAATCTATCCGAGAATTTATGATAAAGATTTTGAGCACAGTATACTGCATCAGCATCAGGTATCCGATAAAATGAACCAACCATTGTTTCCAGGTATTCTTCCTCCCACGTATTATCTGAATCAAGATATGCAATATATTCACCTTGAGCATTTTCTAATCCAATATTTCTAGTTTTAGATACTCCTTTATTAATTTCATTACAAATTAATTTAATACGATCATCTTCAAATGATTCCACAACATCAACTGAATGATCCGTACTTCCATCATCAACAATAATTAATTCAAAATTTTCATATGTCTGATTTAAAACTGAATCAATAGCTTGTGATACTACATTCTGTCGATTATATACAGGCATAATTATTGAAACTAATGGTTTATCTTCAGGCACATAATTTCTAATGGATACTCCCAAAGAATTCATCATAGCAATATACCTTCGTTTATCATTATCTAATGGATATTTTACTAAAGGATTTCTAATAGATTCACTTAAAAATTGTGAAAAAGTTTTCTTTATAGTTCTATGATTCTTAATTAACTCTTTAAGATTTAATGAAGATTTAGATAAAGGTTTATTATAATTAATTAAATCTGAATAAATACTATTATATTCCTTACCCATCTGTTTTGCTGTTTTGAGCTCAAGATTATCAATATTATCTTTTAACTTCTGATACTCATCAGGATTATCTATTAATTCAATGATTTTTTCATAAGCATCTTTAGGTGAAGTATAATCCACCAATTTTCCACAACCCGTATTATCAATACGTTCTTTTAGAGCACCAAGATTAGTTGATATTACTGGAATTCCACAATCCCAAGCTTCTGTAAGAGTATGACAATATGTTTCAGGCCATATTGAAAATAATCCTATGAATGATGGTGAAATAATACTTGTTAACTTTTTAAAATCTTCACGTTCATATGCTCCATGGAAAATACCAGAATCTTTAAGAACAGGTGTGATTTTACCAAGGAAATGGAATTCAATACGATTATCCTTATCATATTTTTTAATATCCCTTATGTAATAAGCTCCTTTTGTAGGAAGTAATCGGCCAGGACATAATATTTTAACTGGCCTGTTCTGCTTAATATATTCCTCCGGTTTTGTATAATTACATATGACATCATCAAATTCCCTTCCATGAAGAATAGCCTTAGTTTGTTTAGTTTCAAGTATAGGGAATTTTTCTTTAAATTTATCAAGAACCATTTGAGTTGGTGCTACTACATAAGAACAATGACTGAACACCTCTGTTGTTTCTTTTCTCCAAGTATCAATTATTTCCTTATAATCAGGGAAATCCTTAAAGAAACCTACACCAGTACATGTATGTTGACTACTACAATTACCTGCACAATAAACATTGTCATCATCAAGTAAATTTATTGAAGGACACATTAAATAAAAATCATGCAATAACAGTAAAACAGGTATATCCAGCATATCTGCTAAACGAGGTAAGTCAAAAGTTTGTTTTACAAGATGGTCTATGTGTATTACATCAATATTCAATGCATATAGGATATTGAAATATATGGCCCTGAATTTTTCATCATAAAATTCAGATGGTTCCCAGTGCATGCTCCATTCTTTAATACTGATATATTTTCCACCATGTTTTTTATACAATATTAATTCTTCAGAAGTTGAAGAGAGAACATAACAAACACTTTCATTTAAGTTATTTGTTAAATCAACATTAGTATCTCCAGTACCACAGAAATTTTCCACCTGTTCATGTATAACATATAAAATCCTTTTCTTGTTAAGTTCTAAATCTGATTTTTTTAATTCTTTTGAAATTTTACTTTGAATCAGTTTTAAATCATCAGAATTAACAAATTCTTTAACAAGCTGATTGTAGGATGGATGAATTCTATTTAATTCTTTCATATTTTTACGGATTCTTTCAAGCTTTGAATCAGAGAATGACGCACTTTCTTTATGATAAATATAAGTGGAATCATCAATCATATGAGTCCAACCTGCATAAATTGCCCTCATACAAAAATCATTTTCTTCACCATAACCTTTACCAAAGTGTTCTACGTCAAAATATCCAACTTCATCCAAAACAGCTCTTTTAATGAATAAACAGAACCCATTACCCGTTGGCACCTGCATATTAAGGTGTAATGATGCAGATTCAATTAATTTAGACATACCCTCTAAAGACATATAGTTAGGTATTTTATTCTTTTTATTCATTTCAGGAACAGAAAACACACCAGCAGAGTTGGATAAAGGAGTTACTGTTGCTATTTTCTCATCAGAATATGCATTTATTCTTAATTTTTCAAGCCAACGTGGTGTTACCTCAGTATCACTGTTAAGTAACAACACATCATTTTCTGAATACTGCATTCCTTTATTGACTGAACCAACAAAACCCAGATTTACTTCATTATTTATTAAAATAACATTATCATAATTTCGAGCCACCTCTTCCAGATAAGGTTTCATATCAGGATCAGTACTACAATCATTTACCAGTATCAGTTCATAATCAATATTAGTATATTTCATTACACTACTGATACATGCCTTTGTTTCCTCCAAGGCATTATAAATTGGAATTATGATAGAAGTTGTTCGTTCATAATTATCACAGATATTGTTTACAGCATCCACATCGAGTTTATTGAAATTAACATTAAACTCAGAAACACGATTGATAGATCTGTTTTCCTTAATACCATTTTTTACATAATGAACCAGAGGATTAAATCCACTTTTTCTTACATCAGCATATTTATTTAAATAATAACTGTTATCAAAAAGTGGTGATGGATTAAGACCCTGTTTATATCCGACCTTTAAATAATGATCCAATGGACTCAAACCATATTCATCTAAATCTTTACAGCGTTTTACATAATAATCTTCGTCAAAAAGATCATATTTATAGATTAATTCTTTTACTTCATCAGATTCATCTTTAATATCTACCGGAAGATGAGGTTTCACTTTTTCTTCAGGTACTGTTTCCCGTTTATCATCCATACCATATAAAACATAATGAACCAATGGATTTAAACCAGATTCTCGGGCATCATCATATGTATCTAAATAAAATCTGGAATTAAAATTTGCAGAAGGATTACGACCTTCCTTATATCCCATGACTAAATAGTGATATAATGCATTCATATTCTCACGTTCAACATCACTATTTGTAAGTAAATAATAATCTTCATCAAATAACTCATATTCTCTTATTAATTCCATTGCCTGATATGTAAGTTCATTACTTTCAATCTGCTGCAATAATTTATCTTCTTCAGAAATAACCCTACCTTCCTTAATTCCACGAATTAAATAATGAAAAAAAGCATTTAGTCCTGAATCCTTAATTTTAGGATAAATACGGAAATACCATTCAGGATCAAAAAATTCATTAGGTGTACATCCCTGATTCTCACCCAAATTAACATAATGTGTTATAATATCCCAATCTAAAACATCAACATCAGGACATTGTTTTATATACCATTCTTCATCAAATAAACCTGATTCTTTAATGACTTCTACCTGATTATCACGTAAAAAAATATCAAAATTAGAATAACTTGAATCTGCATCAAATTTCTTCCTGAAGGTTACCTGAAGTTCCTCATATACTTGATTTTTAATATTACTGAAATCTTCTAAAGAAGTTATATCGTCTAACAATGAATTGCATCCCCTACTTAAAAAAATATCCAATATTCATAAAAAGTATTTAAATAATTTCTGTTAAATATATATTTAATCTAAATTTATTTAAATTTAACTTAAAAAAAAAGTGGTATTGATGAGTAAGTTTTATGAAAATAATTTTATTAGTTTAATAGAAACAACAAAACCCCATGAAATATTAGTAATTGACACTATCAATGAAAAATTAAACATGGAAATACTAAAAAATCAGTTAAATAAGAACATAAGAATTAATATTGTGAATGATAAATCATCATTTTATCTCAAAAAAATGGCAAATGATGAGAAAAATATAAATCTCTATGAAAATTTATCCAAGATCAATTATTTAGATAATGATGTGATTATCATAAATTCTGATTCGGAAGATACAATAAAAGAATTATTAAACTCAATATATACAGATAATAATAAATTACCCTTAGTTCTCATCAATACAGAAACATACATTGAAGAAACCTCTATTGAAGATGAAGTTGAAGAAAACAAAAACAAGAAAAATGACACTGTTAAAGAGGTATACCTTGAAAGAAACCAGAAAATGTCTGATATAAAAAGCACAGTACAGGAATTCATTATAGAAACATCAAAAAATTTATTTTATCAGGAAATCTATACAAACCCCTTCATGATTATAGTTTATCAAAAAGATAAAGAACTGTTTAATAAAATTAAATCAATAGAATTACCTAATACGGAAAAAGAAATGTATTTAAATAAACTTAAAAAAATTTACCATGAAGAAAAAATAATAAAGCACCAACCAAGAGTTTTATTAAGAAGAAATGAAATTCTTACAAAACAAACAGTGGAATTATTTGAAACAATTGAATTTTTAAGAAATGAACAGAAAGACAAAGGAAAAACAAAACCATTAAATCAGATTTTTAATAAACTCAAACACTGATTTTATTATTATCCTATTTTTTTTATTCTCATAAAATCC
>SUTP01000012.1:0-2785 GCA_015062815.1 Methanosphaera stadtmanae
CCATTAGTCACAGGAGTGCTTCCTTGATCAACTGCATTAACAGCTACTTCAAGTGTCACATTACCGTAAGTATTATTCACAACAGTAACAGTAGTAGTTGTATTTCTACGTTCTATAGTAATTTCTAAACCAATAATAGTCTTACCATTATAGTAATCATCACCACTATATGTAACACTAGCAGTATAATTACCACTAGCTAATTCAGATAAATCAACTATAGCTGCACCATTTTCAATAGTACCATTATACTCAGCATCATCAACTGATACAAGTATATTACCAGTAGCATTAGCCTCACCAGTAACAAGATCAGCAATATCAACAGTCAAAGTAGCACTACCAACAATATCATTAGTAAGATCAATATTTAAATTAACATCACGTTTGATAGGTATAACTTCAACAACAGCTGAACTTTCATCATAAGTGTAGTTTCCTTTGTATGTTACAGTCACATTAGCACCTGTAATATCTACATATATAGGAATTGTTGTGGTTTCACCAGTTATATTATATTCTTGATCATTAATAGTTATCTTTCCTTCTGTTATAGGTGTATTATCTTTATCTAGTACAGATACACCTAAAGTTGTGTTGTTATATACATTATTAGTTACATTTGCTATTACTTTTGTTTGTATTTTATTTACTAATACTGTGATTTCGGTTGTTGTACCTTCATATTCTGTATTTCCTGTGTATACTAATTCAAATGTGTGTTCACCGGCTGGTAATCCATTGAGTGTGAATGTTAAATTTCCACCCGTATTTTCGAGTGTACCAGTAATTGTTTGATTTTCTTTATCAGTAAGAGTTAAATTTCCACCAATAACTGATTCTCCAGTTTGAGCATCAGTTACATTAGCAACAATTGTTGTTACGTTTGTTAAATTATCTCCTTGAGTTGTTACTGATATGAAACTTTGTGGAATTGCTGTGAATGTTACTGTGTCTTCATTTGATTTATATGAGAATACAATAGTGTTTTCTTTTTGTGCAGTTACATTATATGTGAATGCTCCTAAATCATCAGTTTTTACTGTACCTGCATATTCATCATTTACTGTTACATTTAATAGAATACCATCCGCTGGTGTACTGTTTGTAAAGGTTACAGTACCATTAATTTGTATAGTTTCACCTGCACGAGTTTCTTCTTCTACATCAGAAGCATTAATTATTAACGTTTTATTTGTGTATACAGTTATAGGTTTATATTCTGTTGCTAAAACAGTATTATTTCTATATTGAGCACCTATTAAATAATCACCATATAAATTAGCACCAACTGTTCTATTTGCCCATACTGTTTCATTTCGATAATTAACAGTACCTACCCAAAATTTAGTATGTTCTAAATCATCAGGTCTGTAAAAATTAACAGGAACATTTCCTTCAAAGTATATTTCATCATTTACTTTTACTGTGACACCTACCTGAAGTAGACTACCTACATCTATTTCATCAGGTGCATCTATTGTAATATTAAATGATGCTGGATTTACTGTGAAAGTACCTAATGTAACATTTGCTAATACTTTTGAATATGGTTCATTTACATCATCATCTCCAGGAGTATCAAAACAAATAAGAACTAATTCATATTCACCATGTAAACTATATGGTATTGTTGTATTGTTACATGCTACACCATCTATAATATTTGGAGATGTTAGCCATGGCATGTTAGTTGCATTTTTTAAGTTAAATGATACTCTTCCTGTTGGGAATGGTGTACCATTAGTATAAGTAACTGAAGCTGACCAATTTACACTATCTTTCCATTTTGCTTCTGTTTCAACAGTTAATAATTCAATATTTACACCAGGATTAATTACTTCAAATGTATATCCATCTTCACCTGTTGAATATGGTGCGTAGTCATCATTACCTTCAAATGTTACATTTAATTGTTTTACTCCGTATGGTAATGGCATGTAATTATATGAGAATTTACCATCCGCATCAGTTTGTACTGTGTCAGTTATTACATGTGATGTATTATCATCATCTGTAACTTTAATTACAATTTCTGCATCTGAAATAGGTACATTATTACTTAATAATGTTCCTGAAATAGTGAAGTTTTGTCCAACATCTATTTGGTTTTCATCAACCATTGAATCATTTAATCGAATGAAACTTTCTGCTTTATTAACTGTTACAGTTCTTTCATCACTTTTTGTAGTTCCATTGATTGCATATAATACATGAGTTCCCATGCTGGATGGTTCATATACAAATTCGTAATCACCATAAATATCAGTAGTTGCAGTACCTATAAGTACATCATCTTCATATATTGAAATTTCAGCGTTTGGAACAGGTGTACTGCTATGATTCATATCATATGCACTTCCACTGAAAGTTAATGTTTCACCCATAGCAAGTTCATATTCATCAAATGGATCATAGAACTCTAAATAAGTTACTTCATAATTTATAGATTGATCTCGTATTATTACTGTACCATAAGTTAAGAAATTATTATAATTTAAATTACCATCAAAACTTACTTCAATATAATATTCTCCTTCATCTGGAGAACTTATAGTATAATACCAATTACCATTACTATCAGTAGTATTAGTGTAATCTACACTATCAACAGATGCTATGAAAGTTAAACCAGATACAGATCCACCTTCCATATCAGTTACACTTTGTTTTAACCTAATATCATTACCTAAAGCTATGATTACTCCATCAGTTATAGGTACATAATCTTCAAGGTCTTCATCCCATGCACATAATGCATCTACTTCTAAGTCTATAGGATTTA
>SUTP01000012.1:2885-20058 GCA_015062815.1 Methanosphaera stadtmanae
ATTATTATCAGATGTTTTATCTGGTAAATTATTATCAGCTGTTTCAATTGCACTTGTTGTTGTATCACTTGTTACTGAATCATATGTGATTGTATCATTAGAATTTATATTTGCAGCAGAAATTGCAGAAACTGAAACTAGTAATACTAAAGTAAAAAGTGCAAATAAAAACGCAGATTTACTTTTTTTCAACTCTTTTTTCCTCCTATTAATGTTTATATAAATACTTTTTTTTCAAATATTATTGATTTTTTAAAATCATTACATGATAAGAAAGTAGATATATAAACTATATTTTATAATTAAATGTTTATAATTATTTTGATGAATATAATATTAAAATTAAAATTAAAGCTATTAATTAAGTTAAATTATTTCATATTAAATTATAAAAATAGAATATGATTATACAATTAATTAATTTGAAAAGAAACGTAATTAAAAAAAATTTAAGTAATAATAAAAATAGTATTCAAAATTAGGATTATAATTTTACAAAAAAAAGGTAATTGATGGAAGTTTTAATATTCAACTTCCATTTTTGCTTCATATACAGTAACTGCTTTTCCTTTCATTGTGGCTGTTAAATAGTCATTGTGGTCTGTTACTGTGATATCTAATTCTCCACCTGAAAGATGTGCATGAACTTTTTGATTAAGTAATCCTAGTTTATATCCAGCTAGAACACAACTGGTTGTTCCTGTTCCACATGCAAATGTAAAACCTGCACCTCTTTCCCATGTTAATATGTCAATTTCATCTGGTGATTCAATATTTACAAAGTGTACATTAACTCTTGCTGGAAATGCTTCATGATGTTCAATTCTTGGTCCGTAGAAATCTAAATCAATGTCATCAATATTTACATCAGTAAAACATATTGCATGAGGATTTCCTACACTTACTGATGTCATTATTATTTTTTCTCCTTCAACATCAATTTCTTCATTGATAAATTCTTCTGTATTTCCACTAGGAGCTATTGCTGGGATTTCTTCTGGTTTAAAATATGCTTTTCCCATGTCTATTTCTATGCTAGTTACTTCATTGTCAACTACTGTTAATCTTGCTTCTTTGACATCTTCCATTGTTTCAATGGACATTGTTTCTTTTTTAACAATATTATTGTCATAGACATATTTTGCTAAGCATCTTATTCCATTTCCACACATTTCTGCTTCTGATCCATCACTGTTAAATATTCTGAATCTTACATCTGCTTTATCAGATTTTTGTGCGTATATTACACCATCTGCTCCTACATTGAATCTTCTTTCTGATAGTGTTTTACTTGCATTGAATTTATCTTCTTCTGGTATGATTATGGTTTCTGTTTCATTTATTACAACATAATCATTACCTAATGCATGCATTTTTGTGAATTCTATTTCTTTAATCATTTTAATAACCTTGTTGGTATTGATTGACCATGGAATATGTCACTCATTTCTTCTCTTCTTCTTATTATATCTACTTGATCTTTATTTACTAATATTTCTGCTGGTCTTGGTCTTGAATTATATTGTGAAGCCATGGTAAATGCATATGCTCCTGCATTTAATATAGCTAATAAATCTCCTTCTTCAAGTTTTGGCATTGGTCTGTCTCTTGCAAATAAATCTCCTGATTCACATAGATTTCCTGCTATATCTATTTCTTCTACATCTTCTTCATCCATTTTATTTGCAGTTACTATATGATGATATGATCCATACATTGTTGGTCTTAATAGTGTTCCAAATCCACAGTCTACTCCTACAAATTTTCTGTAACTTTGTTTTACAGTATTTACTCTTGTAAGTATTACTGCTGCATTTCCTACTAAGAATCTTCCAGGTTCTATGAAGAAGTATGGTTCTCCCATGTCATATTCTTCAAGTTTACTTTTAAATAAGTTAATTATATCTGTTGTGAATGTTTCTAAATCTAATTCATCTTCATCTGGTGAATATGGTATTCCAAATCCTCCACCGAAATCTAAGAATTTGAAGTCTACACCTACTTCTTGATGTACTTTACCTGCTATATTCATCATTGATTCTACTGCTAACATGAATGGTTCTGATTCAAGTATTTCTGAACCTATATGAGAATGCATTCCTATTGGTTTAAAACCAAGATCAACTGCTCTTTGATATACTTCTACTGCTTCATCTTCTCTTATACCAAATTTACTTTTTGGTCCTCCAGTTATACAGTGTTCATGATGTCCCGCTTCTACCATAGGATTTACTCTTATAGATATTTCTCTTCCTTCAGTTCCTTCAATAGTACTTAATCTTTCAAGGGCTGAAACACTGTCTATGTTTAATTTTACTCCAGCTTTATGTGCATATTCAAGTTCTTCTGTTGTTACATTATTACCTGTGAACATGATTTCTTCAGGTTTAAAACCTACTGTAAGTGCCGTGTATATTTCTCCTGGTGAAACTGCATCAATATAACTTCCTTCTGTATTTAATATTTTCATTACTGCTAATGCTGTGTTTGCTTTTGATGCATAGCACATGTGAAGTTTTGGATATTTACTACTGAATGCTGAGTATAATTTATTGTAATTTTCTCTTATTTTTTGTTCATCTACTACATATAATGGTGTTTGATATTTTTCTGCTAAATCATTTGCATCTAAATCACCAATTATAAGATGATTATCTTTTGTTTTTAAATTAAAATCGTATGACATGATAATTTATCCTTAATTTAATTAAAAAAAGTTATATATAAATATATTCCTAAAAAAAGTTCTTTTTTAAAAGTATGAATTTTATTATTTATAAAATTTTCTTAAGTATAAATAATTTGAAATGTTAGAGTTATGATAAGAAGTTTATAGTTAATTTATATTAGTTGATTTATGAGTTATATTTCAAATGTAAAAAATTTATAAATTAATTTAATCATTTTAAATTTGAAAAGAAGCCCTGATATTTTATTTTAAAAAGTAATGAATGAAAAATTTTAGACATGTATTTCAAATGTAAAATTAAAAATCTATTATAATTTTATAATATTATTTTTAAAGGTATGTTGCAAGTGTAAATATTATTATATTAGTAACAAATAAGAAATTCAAACCAAATTAATTCAACCAGTCATTATTAAGTACATTAATAAAGATAAACAGTTTTATGAAGATAAAATTAATAATAATAAATAAAAAAAGACATACATTGCAAGTGTAAATATGGAAAAAAAATAAAAAGTTATATTAAAAAATTATTCATCTAAAAAATAATTCCTATTAAAATCCAAGTCTTTAGTTTTATATATAGTAGCCCTTCTTAATTTAAGTAAATCTTTTTTCTTAGTATCAAAATCATCCATAGATTTAACATTTTCCTTAATATAATCAAGTATTTCATCTACAACTTCATCTTTATGAATCCAATTACAATTCTTACAATTCCATACATTTTTATCAGTTATCCATTTACCACCAGTTGATCCATCAGCACATGGATAAAATGGACAATAACAAAATGTACAATTTTCTTGATCATTATGACAAGGGAAATATTCACAATCAGAATTTTTACCTATTTGTATATCCCCATTAAAGAATTTTTCATAGAATTGTTCTGTTAATTCAGGTAATTGAGTTGTTACTTTATATCCACGAGGAGTTATCATTTTACCTTTTCTTACATAGGTCATGGAGTTACCAATAATAATTGTTGTATTCATATCTATTGGTTGATCATGTAATTCTTTTAATTTACATATTCTTGAAACAGTCTCAGTTCCATCAACAGTAGTAACTATTCCAACTGGTGTTTCTGGATTTTTATATTCAAGCAATGTTTTACATGCAACTTCAAAAGGTTCAGTTCGAGTTTTACTTTTTGGATTATAAAATGCAATTACTAAATCACCTATTGCAGCATGTTTTATTTTTCTTTCAATTTCTTCAAGAGGTGTTAAGAGATTACTTAAACTTATTATAGCTAAATCATGTAGAGGTGCACCAAGTGCACTAGCAGAGTACGTAGCAGCTGTTACACCAGGAATAACTTCAAATTCCAAATTACTGTATTTATCAATTATCTGGAAATATACATTTGCCATACCATATATTCCGGGATCTCCAGAACTTATTATTGCAACTTTTTTACCTTCTTTTTCAAGTTCTACAGCAAGTTCTACTCTTGCCATTTCATCCCCCATTCCACGACTATAAATTTCTTTTCCTTCAATTATATCTTGGATATGTTCTAAATATGGCCTATATGCAATTATAGCATCTGCTTCTTTTATTCTATCAACTGCTTTAAGTGTTATGTGTTCTCTTTTTGAACCTATTCCTATTAAACTAATCATGAAAAAGTCTCCCTTAAATACTTGAATATTAAACTCAAATTAAATTTATTATATTAAACTTAAATTTCAAATATAATTTTTTTTCTAAGTTATTATGTATTAATTATCTTATTTATTTATTAAGTATGTGTAATCCAATTAAAATGAATAAAAATACTTATTTATTTAATTTAATTCAATAATAAAAGATTAAATTAAATTTTTGATTAATAAAATTAAACAATATTATAAAAAAATATGATCAAACACAAATTTATGGCAACACTCACATAAAAAAACAATAAATAAATCATGAATATATTAGGTAAATAATATCTTAAAAAGTTCTAAAAAACAATATTTTATTATAATTTTAAATTTTAAGATAAAACATCAATTATTATCAAAAATTAACGATGCAAGTAATTACTTACATTCAAAAAACTATATATACTCTCTAAACATATGTATAAGTAGGTGGGAACAAATATTCCCTACAAAAAACAAAAAAAATAATAAAAAAATTAAATCAGAAATAAAATGGGATGGTCATGATGAAAATAGATAGCATTAAAAAAATATTAATATTAGGATTAGCTTTAATGGCTATTACATGCTCAGTAGCAGCAATAAGCGCAGCAGATACAAATGCAACTCAAAAAACATTTGAAAATGGTGTTTTAACCTTAGGCGGTTTACAATTCAAAATTCCAACAGGATACACACAAGTAGAAAGTGATCAAGATTCTTCTACACCTGGAGATGCAGAACACATAGATGGAACAACAGTAGACACTGAAGTATCAGCAGATTTCGCAAATGGTGGAGAAAAACTTGATATAAAAGTTGGATTTAAAAACAACGGTAAAATTGATACCCTAAACTTAGGTGGAGCACAGAAAAAATCCATAGCAGGAAAAGATGGATACTTCTGGACCGAACAAGACGATGGTAGAACAGAATACAACTTTGAATATTTACAAGATGGAAAAGTAGTAAAAATAGAAACTTACAATGAAGGTCTAATAGGTCAAGTAATATAAGAACCTCATAAAAAGCCTAAATATTCAAAAACATAATTTAAACACCCCAAAAAAAAGAATATTTTAATTAAATTATAAAAATAATTTAATTAAGACCCATTATTTTTTTATTAAAAATAAAAATAATCTTTGTTAAATTCTAATTTTTTATATAACAATGTATATTATTTAAAAATTAAAAAAAAAAGAAAAAAAAATTATCGTTTTTGTATTTGAGAATTATTACGGTCTGCATCTGATAAATTAGAAGCATTAGTAGTGTAATTTACTAAATCTTTTATAGTTGTATTATTTGAAACATTTAAATTTCCAGTATTATTCTGATTATATAGAACAATTCTTTCTTTAAGAGTAATGGAAGTTGTATTTATTTTTACTCTACCTGTAGAATAAACAGTTCCTATAGCTGTAGCTGTAATACTATATTTTTGTTCTGAAACTATAGTTAATGCTCCACCACTAGTTCCTTGAATATCTTTACTTGCAATAGCTGTCAGTGTAACTGTTTGATTACCTGTATCATCAGAAGATACTTTAGCTGTTACAGAATCAAGACTGGTACTCAAATTAGTCATATTATTTAATACCATTGCAACATCTTCTTTGTTAGTAACATTCAGATTATCTTGGTCACTTAATTTTTTATTACCTGTTACTGAACCAAATAAATCAGAAACAGAATCTACTTGCATAGATATTAATTCACCAGGATTAACAGGACCAGATGATATAACACTATATGATGCAAAAAGTCCTACTTCAAAAAACAAAATTACACCAATAATAAATAGAAGTATTTTTAGTATCCTTGACATTGATTCACCTACCACTTATTAATTATAATTATCATTCAATAGCGTATCTTATATTATTTTAAGTTAATTATAATATATATTATATATTATATTATTAGAATTAAATTACATAAATAATAACATAACAATAAACAAAAAAAATAAGCTGATCATATGACAAGTGATATAATAAAAAAATTTCAAGAGGCAAAATTATTAGTTAATAATAATGCATATTCAGAAATTAAAGGAAATGATGATTATGATTATTTAATAACTGAATTAATTAAATATATGGAAGAAAATGAAAATGATCAGTATATCATAACAACCAAAACAATACGTAATTATCAAGAACATGAAAGACAAAGAATACATGAATTAATTATAGAAAATCCTAAAACAAAAGAAATAAGAGAAAATCTAGAAATGCCTTATGATATAATGCTTGATGTTACAAATAAATCTTATACTGATGGAGATATTGAAGATTTAAATAAATATTTCAATAATAGATATGAAAAATTAAGAAAAATAATAGAACAAAATCCAGAATTCAATAAAGTAACAGATATAAAAAATACAAAAACAAAATTAGAATCACTTGATATAATAGGAATAGTAAACAGTGTTAATAGTACTAAAAATGGACATAAAATATTAGAATTAGAAGATCCTACAGGAACAGGTACTGTACTTGTCATGAAAGATAATGAAGACTTAATTAATGATTGTGAAACTATACTAAAAGATGAAATAATAGGAATAGATGGTAGTAGCAATGGAAATTTAATTATAGCAAATGATATTGTTCATCCAGGAATACAAAGACAAGCTATTATAGATAAACCTATGGATTTCTCAATAGTGTTTATTTCAGATGTACATATAGGAAGTAAACAATTTGATGAAGCAGCATTCAATAAATTTATAAAATGGTTAAATGGAAACTATGGTGGAGAAGATCAACAAGAATTAGCCAATAGTGTTAAATATTTAGTTATTGGTGGAGATTTAGTTGATGGAATTGGAGTATACCCAAATCAAGAAAAAGAATTAAAAATCAAAGATATCTATGAACAATATGAAGAAGCTGCAAGATTATTAGGAAATATAACAGATATCCCAATAATATTATCTCCAGGAAACCATGATGCAACAAGACTAGCAGAACCACAGCCTGCAATAACTGAAAAATATGCAAAAGAATTATGTGAACAAAAAAATATTGAAATGGTAAGTAATCCATCATTAGTAAATCTTGATGGAATTAAAGTACTTGTATATCATGGAAGAAGTTTTGATGATATTGTAATGGCTATTAATGGTTATACTCATGCAGACACAGACAATATGATGAGATTATTACTAGAAAAAAGACATTTAGCACCAATATATGGTGAAAGAACAGCACTTGCAAGTGAATTTGAAGATTATCATGTGATTGAAGAATTACCAGATGTGTTACATACAGGACACGTTCATATAAATTCATATGCAAAATATAAAGGAGTACACTTGCTAAACTCGGGTACATTCCAAGAACAGACAGAGTTCCAGAAAATTTATAATATTGAACCGACTTGTGGACAAGTTCCTATTCTTACAAATAATAAGTTTAAATTATTAAATTTCAGAGATGATTAAAAATGGATAATATTATAATAGAACAAATCATAAATTCAGCTCATCACATTTATAATAAAGGAATGATAATTGGAAAAGCTGGTAATATTAGTATAATTGATGATGATAAGAAATATATGTATATAACAGCTAGTGGAACAGATTTTAAAAGTTTAAATTATAATGATATAATAAAAGTAAAATTAGATGATTTAAGTTATAGTTCTAATGATGATAAAGTTCCATCAATGGAAACAAATTTACATATAGGAGTTTATAAAAATAGAGATGATATTAATAGTGTTGTTCATATTCATTCACCTTATGCAACAGGATTTGCATTTAGTAATCAGAAATTATGTCAACAAGAAGGTTTCGGTGAAATAACAGGTGAATATGTAAAAGAAGTTGATTATTTCCCACCAGGAAGTAAAACACTTGCAGAAAATGCTAGTGATGCTTTGAAAAATGAAAATGCTATTATATTAAAAAATCATGGAATAATATGTATTGGTAAAAATATTGATGAAGCTACACTTCTATCTGAATATATAGAAGGTATAGCTAAAACACAATATATTACTCATGTTCTTAATCTTTAACTGATTCTAATTCACTTAAAATGTTCCAAACAAGAATTCTAGCATGAATTGGTATGTTTGGATCATTACTTATATCATCTAAGATTGATATGACCGTACTAGCTTTAATAGTAGGTTCTTCATCTTTTGCCAAAATATTAGTTGAATTTTCAGCAGCTTTTCTTATATTCCTTGGCACACTTGTATCATTAATAATTTGAGCTAAAATTTCAGTACAACTTTCAAAAATTTGATCATTTTTATCTTCAGGCATTATCCCACTCCCAATATTAATTTTATGAATAATTAATTGAAAAAAATAATATATTATTATTATGTTAAAATTAAATATTTTTACTATATTATAAATATATGTATTAAATAATTTATATAATAATATGTTATGTTAGTAAATTTAGATTAATAAAAAATACAGCTTTATATAATTAATTTAATTATTAATTACTAGATGAAACAGCAATTGTAACACCATCATATGCAGTTTTTTTAAAAATTAAAATGGAATCATTATCATTTGCTAGTAATGAACAGGGTTCACATACTCCTTTTATTCCAAATTGTTTCATAACAAATGAAGATGTTGAAATTTCATTATTTTGAAATGATTTTATTGTTTCAATAGGAATAATTTTTAATTCTTTACCCAATTTATTTACATTATCAAGAATTCCTTTTTCTTCAGATTTAACACTTGCAGTTGCAAAATAATCTATTCTTTTAATTGGAATTTCCATTATGTTACAAGTAGATGAAATAGCATTAAATACTTTTTGAGAGCTAATATCTCGCCTTGCTCCGATACCCATAACTAATTTTTTGGGAATTAAATTAACAGTATGTCCATTAAATTCAGATGAAATATAATTCAATGAATTATCAATTTTTACATTGTATGATTTTTTTATTTCATCATTTAAAATATAATCATATTTAGAAGGTAATGATAAATTAGCTTTTTTATTGTCAACTAATGCTCTGTTTATATACTTTATATTTTTAGGATTTTCTAATTTACAATAATAATGTTTTGCAATTGAATCAATACCTATTTTGTTATTTATATCAGTACTTGTAGTTATAACTGGATCTGCATTAATTAAAGAAGCTATTTTATGAGTTATTTCGTTAGCTCCTCCAAAATGTCCTGATAATAAACTTATAACATGATTTCCATTATCATCAATGAGTATTATTGCAGGATCAGATAATTTAGAATTAACATAAGGTGCTATTGATCTTATCATAATTCCTGAAGCCATTATACCAATTATACAATCATATTCTTCAAATGTATTTTTAATTGCATCTTTAACATTTTTATGATATTGTGTAACTTGCATAATCATAGGATTATTAGTTAATTCATTATAAATAGTATCAGATAATATTTTTCCTTGTTTAGTTATAGATATTATTGCATATTTCATATTAGCCACCAAATATAATTAAAAGTATAAAATAAATCATTATTACAAGTATTATAAAAATTAATGATGTTGTTTTTGTAATTTTTACTGCATCCACAATTTTATTACCTGTTAATTCACTTTTTCCATAACCTAATTGATAAACATTTTCTTTAATTAAAATTATATCAAGTGCTCCTGCTGTTGCGGCCATTGTATAACCACTATTTGGACTAGGTGTTTTACGTGCGAATTTTCTCATTACATCCCATGATTGTTTATAATCATATTTATGTAATAAACTAGATATGACAACAATTACACCACTTATTCTTGCTGGAATATAATTTAAGATATCATCAAGTTTTGCAGGAACATAGCCTATTTCTTTAAGTTCATCTGTTTCATATCCAAGCATTGCATCCATAGTATTTGAGCATCTATATAACATTGCAATTGGAATAGCTAATGTCATTCCATAAGGTAGTAAAATAATTATTGCTGTATAAAATAATGGTGCAATAACACTATCGGTTATATTTTCAGTTAATGTTTCTATTGCTGCTGAGACTATTCGAGATTCTGATAACGTATCTGTATTTCTACTTACTAAATATGATACATCTTTTCTTGCTTTATTAATATCATGTTCAAGATCATGTTTTATGTCTAGTACTGATTCTATTAATAGTTTAATTGAAAATGTTGTTGAAAAGATTATTGAAGCTAATATTATGTATAAATAAATGTTGACATATGAAGTCAAAAACAAGATGATGAAAGTAATCATAAAAAAGGTTAAAGATACTGTTAAAACTATTAATAATCCTGAAAATTTTGTTTTAGGTAAGTAATTTTTTAATTTTGTTATTAATTTTCCCATGTATATAACAGGATGTATTTTATTAGGTACTTCTCCTATTATCATGTCTATAAGTACTGCTAATACAAATATTGAGATACCATAAATTAAATTTTCAGTTAACATTATATTATATTTATATTTTTAAACTATATAATAGACATGGATTTCAAGTGTAACTTTTTATTTTATTCAAAATAAAATATGTGAGACATATATTTCAAGTGTAAAATAATTTTTAATATAACATTAACAAATAGAAAGACATCTGTTTCAAGTGTAAACAGGAATGGTAACTTAATGAAAAAATAAAAGACGTTAATTTCAAGTGTAAAAAGAAAATTTTTGTTTTTTAAAAATAAAGTAGACATAAATTTCAAGTGTAAAAAATTATGATAAATATTAAAAAAGTAATAAAAAAATAATTAAAAGTATTTTTGTAATACTTTTTATATATTTATTTAAAAATTAATATAATAAATTTAATTTTAAAATAAATTAGTTATTATTCTTTATTTTATTATTATTATATAATTATTTTTCAATTTTAAATATTAATATTTTATTATTATTATTTTAAATTATTATTATTTTATTATTATTTATTTTCATTAATACTAATTATATTTATTAATTTATTTAAATAAAATAATTAAATCTTTTATTTTAACATAAAAACTATTTTTCAAACTAAAATTTTTTATCATACAAACATTTTTTAGTGGGTATCTTTTCATATTTACACTTGAAATAAAGGTCTCACTCTCTAAAGATATTTATACTATACTTAACATAAAATAATATATTTATTTTCACTTGAAATTTTAATATTTCAAATATTAATATACTTGAAATATAACTTTAATAAGGAGTAACACGATGAACATTTTCGAAAAATTGGACAACAAAAAATCTATTTTCAAAACAAAAAAATATTTAGATCATCGTTTTATACCAGAAACATTACCTCATAGGGATAATATAATTGAATCAATAGCAAATTTTTGGGTTGAATCATTAAACAACATTACACCTCCCGACATAACACTCTACGGTAAAACAGGAACTGGTAAAACGGCAGTAACATTATATGCCAAAAAACAACTAGAAGAAATAGCTTCTCAACGTAATTTAAATATTAGAATAGAATATATAAGATGCACTGATTATAACACAGAATATCAAATACTAGCTAGATTATGTCAACAATTAGGTAAACCTGTTCCATATAGAGGATGGACTAAAGCAGAAGTTGTCAACACATTTAGAAATTTATTTAAAAAGAATTTACTAGGTGATAATCTAATTTTAATAGTTATTTTAGATGAAATTGATGTTATCTTAAAAAATGATGGTGACAGTATTCTTTACACATTAACTAGAACAGATAACGTTGCTATAACTTCAATTAGTAATGATGTTGACTTTAAACGTTTCATTAATCCTAGAGTTAAAAGTAGTTTACGAGATCGTGAAATAGTATTTCCTCCATATAATGCTCAACAATTAAGAGATATTTTAACTGAACGTTCTAATGTATCTTTCAATGAAAATTCAATATCAGATGGTGTTATTGCATTATGTTCAGCACTTGCAGCTAAAGAAGAAGGTGATGCACGATATGCTCTTGATTTATTAAAAACTTCAGGTGAAATAGCTGATGAAAAAGAATCTGATATTATAAAAGAAGATTTTGTTAAAGAAGCAAAAGATCGTATTGAGCATAATAAAGTTATTGATATTATAATGACTTTACCTATACAACAACAAAAAGTTTTAGAGGCAATCACATATTTAACTAAAAAGAATAAAGAAATTACTTCTGGACTTTTATATGATGTTTACCAAGACTTAGCTAAAAATGATAAAGTTTCTTATAGAAGAATATTTGATTTTATCAATGAATTAGAATTATTAGGTTTAATTTCAGCTAATACTATTTCAAGAGGGAGAGGTAAAGGAAGAACAAATATTATAACTCTTCAATGTGACCTTGAATTGGTTGAAAAATCATTGATTTATAAAGATTAATATTTTTTTCTTCTATCTTATTTTTCAAGTGTATTATTTTATTAAAGTATTTAGTAATGCCATTCTAACAGGTACACCATAAAATGCTTGTTTAAAGTACAAAGCATTATCTAATGTATCAACATCGAAACTTATTTCATCAACTCTTGGTAATGGATGCATTACTATACCATCTATTTTTTGAACAATATTTCTGGTTAATGTATATTGACCTTTAACTTTTAAGTATTCTTGTGGATCAGGGAATCTTTCTTTCTGAATTCTGGTCATATAAATTACATCAACATCTTGTATATTATTTACTAATTGTGTTTCTATTTTGAATTTACATTTCATTTTTGTTAAATCGTCTAAAATTTCTTGTGGCATTTGTAATTCTTTAGGTGAAATAAATATTATTTCAACATTGAACATTGCTAATGCATAGACTAAACTATGTACTGTTCTTCCATATTTTAAATCACCTACTAACGCAACTTTAATATTTTTCAAATCACCTTTTTCACGTTTAATAGTGTATAAATCAAGTAATGTTTGTGTTGGATGTTGTCCAGCACCATCACCAGCATTTATGACAGGCACATCAACATTATTTGCCACATATCTAGCTGCTCCTTCCATATCATGTCTTAATACTATTGCATCACTATACTGTGATACAATTTGTGCTGTATCATATAATACTTCACCCTTTTGTATACTTGTTCCCTGTTTTTGATTAAATCCTATAACATCTCCACCAAGTCTTTTCATTGATGTTTCAAAAGATAATCTAGTACGTGTTGAAGGTTCATAAAACATTACTCCAAGTAATTTTCCATCCTTTTTATGACAAACTTTTTCACTTCTAGCGATAGGTTCCATTTCCTCAGCTAATTTTAATATATACTCTACATCACTTTTCTTAAAATCTCTTATTGATATAACATCATTCAAACTAAATTTCATTTCAAACCAAATCCTTAATTATTATATTTTTCTTGCAAAAGTTATATAACCAGTATGTCCTGCCATTCTACTATTAGGTCTTGTTCTATTATTTTTATATTCCATTTCTCTAACATTTCCTTCTCTAATATTTATCTGTTTAAACCCATATTTTCTAAGTATTTTACTTGCAATTTGGAATTGTTCGACAAATGGAGTATATATAGCAATAAATCCACCCATTTTAAGTATTCTGTAAGCATCTTCTATAACATCACCTGGACGAGGTAAATCTAAAAATACTAAATCAGTACTTTCATCATCTTCAATAAATCCTTCTGTAACATCCTGATGATTAAGTGTTATATTATTAAACTCTGTGCCATTAATATTTTCTTTAATTACTTCTACAAAATCTTCTCTAATTTCATAACTTGATACATGTCCTTCAGGACCAACAATATTTGCAAAAAATAGTAAACTACTTCCAGCTCCACTTCCTGCTTCAACTATTTTACTTTTGTATCCAATACCTGTAAATCCTACAATTAATCCTAAGTCTTGTGGAAGTAATATAGCACATTTTCTTTTCATTAAATCAATATAATCATTAATATTAGGACTAATAACTCTATATTTTTTCCCCATATGTGTTTCTAATTCATCACCAATTTCAGCATTCATAATATCTTCTTTTGATATTATTCCTTTTTCTGATGAAAATTCCTTATCTTTAACAATGTATTTTCTTCCTTTTTTGTCTACAATTACCTTCATTATTTTACTCCTTATATTCTCTTTGTGTTACATCAATTATTCCTGTAGCTGTTTTTTCTCCAATACCATCCACTTCTTTTAATTCCTTTTTAGATGCATTAACTAATTTTTTAACAGTTTTAAAATGTCTAAGTAAACTTTTTGCTGATACAGGTCCTACTCCAGGTAAACTTTCAGTTATGAATAATTGTTGTTCTTTGAGTGTAACTGGTTTTGATTGTGTTCTTACACTTACTTCTGTTCTAGAATCTTTATCTTGTTCACGTAAAGCTATTCTTTTTAACATAAATGCTGTGTCTGTTTCATTTTGTGTTTGAATTATAGGTATCTTAAAATCTAAGGCAATAGATGCTAATGCTCCTCTTATTGCGTTTGGATGTAAAAATGTATGATAAATATTTTCGCCTTCAATTATCATTAATGGTTTTTTACAATTTGATGCTAACTGTTTTGCCTGTTGATAAAGTCGTTTATCTGTTATTGATTTACTGAAATCTTCTACAGTTTTTCTTTCAATTATTATTTCATCTGTAATCTGATAATCTCCAACAGCCATGGTTTTAACTTTAACCGCACAATTAATTTTATCCAGTTCTCTCATAATATTTGAATTTTTCTCTCTATAATCCACATATAATACTGCTTCAGCATTATCTGGATCACCATATACACTTTCTCTTACTTTCACATCATTATTATCTGCAATATGATTATCTAATGTTATACTATTTTTTCTATAAGAATTGTAAATGTTTGATTTCATTGCCCTTTCTTTTCTTTGACTTGACCAATAATAAGATTCATCAAGAGTTCCCTTAGTCATTAATATAAACATTTCACCCTGATGTTTACGTCCTGTTCTTCCTTTTCTTTGTATCATTCTTATTTCGGAGGGAACTGGTTCATATAATATAACATAATCTACTGAAGGTATATCTATACCTTCTTCTGCAACACTTGTTGAAATAAGAACATTAATATCTTCATTCTTAAATTTATCTATTACTTCTATTTGTTTTTTCTGACTTAATCCTTTATCATTTTCATGACTTGCCTGTCCATAAAAACGTATTGATTTAATATTATTTTTTTCACAATAATTATGAATACTTTTTGTAGTATCTCTAAATTGACTAAAAACAATTAATTTATTATTTTTATCTTCTTTTAATAAATCTTGTATTAATTCAATCAATCTTTTTATTTTTGGGTGGTCTATTTCTTTTTCAAGATATTTACGTGTAAGCATTACAGCTTTATTAAATTTATAGTCATTTTTAAGTGAACGTGATGCTTTAGTTTTTTTCTTTTCTAATCTGTTAAAATAGTTATTTAATGTTTCTATTGTCTGAGTTTCGAGTAGTTCTTTTGAGTGCATTATATTAATTACTTCTGTTAATATAGAAATTCCTGTAAAATATTCTTTTTTAGGAGTACTTTCTGAGGCTATTTTTTGTTGTAATCTTGATTGTTCTACTAATATTTCCTTTTTTGAAGGGTTTGAAATTGAATCTATTATTCCTAATTTTTTTAGTGTTTTAAGTCTTATTTTAAGTGTTTCTTGTATAAGATTTTTTATTTCTTCTAATTCTTTATTTAATTTAACTTTTATCCATTTTACTCTTACTTCATTAAAATAAGGAGCTACATCAGGGTCATCTTCGCTTTTTATTATTATTTCATTTATATAAATATTGCGAGATACTTCTTTTATTTTAGATTTTTCCCATCCAGGACTAGCAGTTAAACCTAATATCAGCTGATTTTCGGCTTGTTGTACATATTTTTGTGCTAAGTATACATATGAGTATGATCCTACTGCATGATGACATTCATCAAATACTATTAATGATATATCTTTGAAATCATATAATCTTGAGATTACATCTGATTCTACTGTTTGTGGTGTGGCACATATAACATTACTTTCATTCCACATTTTTTGTCTATCGTCTGGTTTATCATTACCTGTTAGACTGCATACCTTTGCTTTTAGGAATTCTTTAAAACTTTTTTCATGTTGTATTGTAAGAGGTTTACTAGGAGCTAAAACTAAAATTTTACTGTTTTCAAAATTTTTCAGTCTTTCTGCTGCTATAAGTGCTGCTATTACAGTTTTACCCATTGCAGTAGGAGCAATTATCATGGTGTTACCTTTTTTAAGTACACTCATTGCTAAATTTTGCTGATAAAGCCTTCCTTCTATAGTATTTTTATTTATATATTTATGATCTATCCAGTTTTTCATGCTATTATTTTCTTTGTTTGAAATTGTTTATTAATTCTATTTTTTTTCATATGTATTTTATATTAATTTATAACTATAATCAAATATTTTAAACATTATTCATATTTTAATTAATAAATAAATATATATACTATGTAAATAATAATATTTTTATAAAACTATATAATTATAGTTATGAAATTATGAACAAATTTCATTTAAAATTAGATGGTGAATTAATGGTAGTGAAAATTGCTAAGTTTGAAAATAAAAATATAACAACGATAAATGATTCTATAGTAAAAAAAGATTTTATTAAAAAAATAAGATTTAAAAAATATAATAAATTATTATATCTTTATAATTAATTCAATTTTACTATATTTAATATCGTAAAAAAAAAGTAATTCACGAACCACTGTACAGCAGCTGGTGATTCAATGATAAGTCATGAAAAATAATCTTATCTATTTCATATTATCAATAAAAAAAGTTTTGTAATAAAAAAAAGGCATCTTTTATCTTATTAAAATATTATCAATCATTTACATTAAGTATTTTTAATGTAATAAGGAAATA
>SUTP01000012.1:20158-26758 GCA_015062815.1 Methanosphaera stadtmanae
AAAAAAAAGGCATCTTTTATCTTATTAAAATATTATCAATCATTTACATTAAGTATTTTTAATGTAATAAGGAAATAGGAAATATTCGATTATTTCCTATTTTTTTTTTTAAATAATTTATTTAGTAATCATATCAATTAGATTTTCTACTGTATCATATACAACATCCAATCCACCCATATTAGGTACATAATTAGCAGCTTTAGCACTATTTACACCAATAATTTCATAATTTAATTCTTCTACTGGTGCTACTACCATACAAGTATCTGCTACTAATTTTCCACCTGCAGATTCAATAATTTCAGCATATCCACATTGAATAGCAACTGATTTAATAGCATTAGATGTACAAATCCATAAATCTTTAACTAATTTTTTGCCTTTTAATAATTGGGCTACTTTTTGGATTTCACTAATAGATGCATGTGGACATCCAAGACAAACCAAATCAGGTATTTTATCTGTTGAACTTAAGGAATTCATTGTATTTAATATATCATTTTCAGTAACTGTTATAGTTTCAAGTTCTTTGAATGAATCATTATTTTTAACATATTGTGCCTCAGGTGTTACATTTTCAACATGATATAAACTAACTGCTCCACTGGAAGCAAGTGCTGCGCCTAAAGTTTTTAAATTATTTCTTCCAGGATTTGAATTTAATTTAAAATATGGTTTTTTATCATTAACTATTTGTCCTACAAAATATCCTAATGCACCAATTTCTGCTTCATTACTGAAATCATATTCTACATTAAATATTATATCAGCCAGTCTATTTTCAGGTATATGATTTCCATAATAAGGAGTTCTTCCAACAATAGCAGCCAGTAATGCACTTGGTCCTCCTTCACGATTGGTACGGGCTCCTATAACACTATTTACATAACAGACTGCTGATGATTCAGACCATGCTACATGTTCATTAAGCATAGGAGTGTTACCAATTAAATATGGTGTACATGTACAGGTACTCATTACTCCAATACTTTCATATCCATTGATAATATCTATTTGTTTTGAAGTAAATTCTTCACTAAAACCTAATTCTTCCCAATTATCTATATCAACGCCAGCTGGATTAAGCATGGTTTCTAACATTACATCTGCTTTAGTACCTAGATCAACTACAAAATCTAGTCCTGCATCTCCAATAGTTTTATATGATACTCCAGAAACTTGAGCTGAAGTTATTGGAATCATTTTTTCAGCTTCGTATATTTTACCTAAGCTTACTAATATTTCCATTGCTTCAGCTTTTCCTTCACCATATTCTCCATTATACATATCTAACTCATAATCTGTAAGTTGCAATTTAATCACTATTCTTATTTATTTGATATTCAACCATTTCATCCACTAAATTAATGAAATTATCCATCTGATTAGCAGGTATTGTTGCTCCAGCTGCTATATTGTGTCCTCCACCACTACCATTAAAGCTTTGTGATGCCTGGTTCATTATAACACCTAAATTAACTCCCTGATTTACCATATTATCAGTAGTTCTTGATGATACCTTAATTAGATTATCCATTTTCATAAGACTTAAAACAGGTTTATCAGGAAGTACTTCCAAATCAATTCCAATACTGGTTACAGCAGCAGCTACTTTTTTATGCTCTTTATCTTCAGTATATACATATTGAATATTATCTTTTTGCACACATCCTTCTTTTTTAATCCATTCAATACCATTTTGCATGCTTGTACTGTATTTGTCTAGTAAACTTTCAGCATAATCCAATTGATTATATTTACCAAGTTCTATGCTAATTGCTGCTGAGTATTCTTTATTTTTTCCACAGGCATTAAGTAAACTAGAATATTCTTCAATATTTGTTAGTTCTTGTCTAATATTAGGAATTGTGTATATTTTACCATAAATATCTTCATTAATATCTATGAGTTTCTCTTTTAATCTATCATATTCTTCATTTGATAATTGACTAAGTAATTTATCTTTACTTATCTTATTTTCATCAAGAAATTTATCTGTTTGTTCCTGATTACCACTTAAACCTTTTAGTACTGGATTATATGTATAAGTTATAGCTTTTGAAATTGGTTGAGTGTTTGAATAGGATAATTTCAATTCATCTCGAACAACTATGGTTTTCTTTTCAATAGCTTCATCTAAAATAAGTTTATTAATACCTTGTAAACCATTTTTAAACTGCATATCACCATATGCTCCAGTTAAAGCAAGTCCAGCAAGTTCATAATATTCAAAACCATGCACTGATAAATAAGATACACCAGAACCACTTACATCTTTGGTTCCATCAATATCATAAATGTGTGGATTAACATGGATAATTTCATTATTTTCTGATTCTACTTCATAAACTCCATCGGCTGACTGATGATGATCTGCAATTATAACATCACCTTTAAGTTTACTAATAGCTTCAACACTTCCACTACCCATATCAGAGAAAATAAATAATTTATAACGAGTTTTTCTAAGTTTTTCAATATTACTATTTCTAAGTCTAGGTAATATTGTGACGTGGAATCTTCCACCTGCTTTTTGTACTGCATTTGCAAGTATTCCAGCAGATGTAAGTCCGTCAGCATCATTGTGAGAAATAATTCTCACAACGTGCTCTTTTTCAATATGTGATCTAATAAGATCACAAGCTTCATCAGCTCTATTTAACAAGTAGCGCTGCTGTTTTTGGATCATATCTCCATCCTTCAGGAAGAACATTGTTTCTTGTGTAGTATTTTACAAGTCTTCTGATTTTAGATTCTATTTTTATTAAACCTCTTTGTGAGTGAACATCTTTAGGATTTTCATCTAAATGTTCTCTTATGTTTACAGCTCTTCTAATTAAGTTTAATAAATCTTCTGGGTATGTAAATTCAGTTCCATTTTTCTTAAGTATGTCTGTAATTTTTTCTCCCATTACTGTTTTTGTACTAGGTATTCCATATTGGTCTCTTAAAGTAATACCAATTTGACTTGTACTTTGTCCTTCTCTGTGTAATTTAACGATTAATTCTTCAATTTCTTCTGTGGTCATTTCTAACCATTCAGGTGTTTCTGCCATATTAATTTCTCCGTTTTGTTTTCTTGAGTAATTATATTATATTTAAAAATAATTTTTATATAATATACAATTAATTCTAAATGTTTTCATTTTCACTGAACCATCGAGCAAATTTCTCCATGGATAGTCTTCTATGAGAACATTCATTTTTTTCATCAGTGGTAAGCTCTCCAAATGTTTTATCATATTCTTCAACATAGAAAAGTGGATCATATGCGAATCCATTATTACCTTTTTCTTCTGATGAAATAATTCCAGCAACAGTGCCTAAAAAAGTCTTGGGTTCACAATTGGGTGCACAATAACCAATACATGACCTGAATTCGGCGTATCTGTCCTGTTCGTCTTCTAATAGTTTTAAAATACCCTTATTGGTCAAAGTATCTTGGACATAAGACGAATATGTTCCAGGAAAACCATTAAGAGCTCTTATAAAAAGGCCTGTATCATCAACAATCACTGGTTTATCAAGTAAGTTTGCAACATATTTAGCACCAAATGCTGCTACTTCTTCTATTGAACCTTGAATTTCAGGATAACCTGGATTTTCATGTTCAACATCAAAACCAAATTTTTGAAAAATACCTCTTGCCTCTTTAACTTTATGTTCGTTACCAGTTATAAAAGTTACTATCATATTTAACTGTCTGTTAAATATATGTAATATAATTTTATAATATACATCTAAAATATCAAATTCAATTTTAATGTATTTTTCTCTAATTTATTCAATAATAATGGAAACAACTTATATAATTAAATAATTATTTAATTTTTACTTATTTAATCAATCATCATTGAAACAACCTTTAAATGTAATATTAATAAATATTTTAATTGTAGAATGATAATATTTTAGAATTATATTTAATCGTTTTATAATAAAAATTAGGATATTGATATTATGAACTTAAATGTAGATTATACAGAAAAAAGAATTATCATAACAGCATTTTTCTGTACAGCATTCATAATTTCCAATTTAATTACAGTTAAAATAATTAACTTAAACTTTATTGGTATGGAAGTACCTGCAGGGGTTTTAATTTATCCACTAGTTTATATTTTAACAAATGTAATTACAGATGTATATGGTGAAAAAGCTGGTAGTAGAACGCTGTTATTAGGTTTAGGAACAGACATATTATTTGTTTTCATGACTACTAGCTTGATATGGTTACCATCACCACCATGGTATACAGGTGACTCAAGTTTAGCATTTATATTCACACAAACTCCGAGAATTTTAGTTGCTTCATATATAAGTTATTTAATTGGTAATTTTGTAAATGTAAAATTAACAGCAAAACTCAATGAAGGAAAAGAATCTTACTCTCTTGTTAAAAATTTAGGAATTATTGCTATTAGCCAATTAGTTGATAACATTCTTTTCATAGGTTTAGCATTTATATTCACAGTACCTTTAATTGATGTTGTAATTATGATTATAACTCATTGGATTATTGTTTTAATTTGGAGTGCAATTGCAGAACCATTCACAGGAAAACTTGTCGGATGGGCTAAAAAAGGAGAACCTTCAGTAACAGCTTAAATATAATATTTTGTTAGATAAATAGTAAATACTATTTAAACTATTTATTTTTTATTATTCGAGTGTTTTTTTGATTTCATCAATTTTTTTACTTAATTCATTGATTCTTTTGAGATGTTCCTCTATTTCTTTTTCATAATTTTGTATTTGCATGTATTTTTCAAGATCGTCTTCTATATTTCCTGTAAATGACATTACTTTTTTGAAATATTCTTCTACAGGAATTCCTTCTATTTTAGATTCTTTTTCTAATTCTTCATATTCTTCTTTAGTTACACGAAATATTAGGGGTTCATCTCCAATTTCTTCACTTTTTATTTCTATTTCGATATATCTGTCCTCTTCAGGAAGAGGTAATATTTCTAGTTGTGTAGCTTTGATAAAGTAGCTCATTTCTTCATCATCTTGCTCAAGTATTCCTTTGACACTTATTTTTTCTCCACCTTTTACCTGTCCCATTAAATCTTTTTCCAGTATTACTTTAACATCTTCAATCATTGCTTCTACTTGACGTAAAATGCTTGGTAATTCAAGTAAGTATACTATTTCAGCATAATCAAGATCTTTAATTTCATCCACTATTCCTTCAACAATTATTTCTTCTCCCACGTACTCTTCATTAATATTTATAATATTTATTTTATCTGTCAATGCAATCACCGTTTATTTAAATATTATATATATTATATATAGTTCATACTTTTAAAATTTTAAATACTAATAGTAACAAAGCATTAATTTGATTTTTAATATAATGCTTGAGAATAATTTCTGAAATATATAGAAATTGGATATGAAATTTAAAAATATTATAATAAATAAACAAACAAGATGTATTCATGATAGAAGATGTCAATCTGTTAAATTAATGAAAGAATCAAATAAAAGATTAAGACAAGTAAGATCTGAGGATTTGAGTTCTAATATTAGGTTTTGTAAGCATTGTATGAAAAATGAGGATTTGAAAAATTTGTTAAGATACACTTATCTTCATAATAAAGACAAACTCAAAATAGAAGAATCTGCAAAACACCAACAGATTAGTCATGAATATAAATTAAAAAGACAAAAATTAATTAAAAATTATATGAAATCCATTGAAAATTTGACTAGGGATAATATTTAATCAAACTACTTAGGGGGATTTGGTTGTGCAGGAAGAAGAAACAAATAAAATTAAGTTATTTGCTAAAATTCAGGAAGCAAAAGTAAAATTCCTTAATGCTGGAGTTAAAAAGTCTGGATGGAATAATGGTTTTAAATATCATTATTATGAACTCAAAGATATTGTACCTCCTGCTCTTAAGATATTTAGTCAACTTAATCTTGCCACACAATTTAAGTTTGATCAAACTATTGGGAAGATGATAGTCTATGACCTTGATACAGGTTATAGTACTGAGTATACTTCTCCTCTACCTATTTTAGATGGTAGAGATACTCGTGAAGCTATGCAAAATATTGGTGCTGTTGAAACATATACTAGACGTTACCTTTATTTACAGTTGTTTGATGTTGTGGAAACTGATCAATTTGACATAGTATTTAATAAATCTAAAAACAAAAAAGGTAAGCAAAATAATAAGAAAAAACCTGAATTAAATCTTAAGGAAAGAGAAATTGCAAAAGATATTGCAGATTCCATAGTTAAATCAGGTAAAGAATTAAATCAAAATACTATTAGAACAGAACTTGTTAAAAGATTAGAAAACAATGAAATAACAAGTGCTAACTTCACTCATTTAATGGAATACATATAATTCTTTATTTCATTTTTTAATGTTATACCCTATCTTAAATTATCTTATTGGACTAATTAAATCTTTGTTTTAATTTAAAATAATATTTATACTATAAAAACATATAAAAATATATCATACTTTTAAGGGTTTTGCAGATGAGGAGAATAGTATTTGAAGATATCAGTATTTTTGTTGTTAAACACATTTTTCATTTAAGATTTAGAACAGCACAGTTAAGCAGAGATTC
>SUTP01000012.1:26858-34130 GCA_015062815.1 Methanosphaera stadtmanae
ATTGATAAATGTAATGAAGCAGGACTTATTCATATTATGGGTCGAAATAAGATTGATGAATTATGGATGCATGTTTCTCCAGGAGAAGAATTATTAACTGTTTGTAACTGTTGTCCTTGCTGCTGTTTATGGAGAGTTATGCCTAATTTAAGTGATACTATTCAAAATAAATTCTATAAATTACCTGGTGTTAGTGTTAGTATTGAAAATGATGATTGTGTACTTTGTCAGAAATGTCTATCTGTCTGTTATGCAAAAGCCATTAGTTTAACTGATAATAAAATAGTAATTGATGAAGATATCTGTCTTGGCTGTGGACAATGTAGTAACAGCTGTCCAGTAAATGCAATACAATTAAATTATAATAAGGACAATGTTCAAAGTGTATTTGATAAAATAGACAGCTTAGTGAACATTGAAAACTAAAACCCTTCTTTTTTTATAAAATTTTTAATTTTAATATAAACAATACATTTAAGTATTACCTATAACATACTATTATTACAAAAACATGATTCAAGTAATAAAAAGTTATAAATTCAGAATATATCCAAACAACGAACAAAAAGAAACAATAGAAAACACATTCACAGCATGTAGATTTGTATATAACCAAGTACTACAATACTATAATGAAAAATACAAAAAAACAAGAAAAAATCCAACACGAGAACAATGCATAAACAAAGCAATAAAAATAAAAGAAAAATACACATGGCTACAAACAATAGACCCAATAGCAATACAATCAGCAGCAGCAAACGTAAAAACAAGTCATCTAATATACTATAGAACAAAAAAACATCCACCACACTTCAAATCAAAACACAATCCAAGAAAATCATACACAACAAGAAACACAATAGAAATCATAAAAGTAGACAAAGAAAAAAATATCATCTACCTGCCACAACTAAAATGGATAAAAGCAAAAATAGACAGAAAAATCACAGGAAAAATACTAAATGCAACAATATCAAACTGGGGAGACAATAAATACTACGTATCAATAACAATCAAAACAACAAAAACACCCCTAAAAAAGACACAAAAAGCAATAGGAATAGACCTAGGAATAAAAGACTTAATAATAACATCAACAGGACAAAAAATACCCAACTTAGCATTAGACACAAAATATCATAAAAAACTCAAAAAAGAAAGAAAAAAACTATACAAAAAACAAAAACACAGTAAAAACTGGGAAAAACAGAGAATAAAAATATCAAAAATACACAAACACATACATAACAAAAAAATAGACTACTACCACAAAATAACAAAAAAACTAGTAACAGACTATGACATAATAGCAGTAGAAACATTAAACATCAAAAAAATGATAAGAGAACCATCATTCTCAAAAAAAATACAAGAAGCTGCATGGGCAGAAATAATAAGACAATTAGAATATAAATGCGAATGGTATGGTAAACAACTAATAAAAATAAACCCATACTATCCAAGCTCAAAATTATGCTCAGTATGCGGCTACAAATACAACAATCTACAATTAAATGAAAGAGAATGGACATGTCCCAAATGTCACACAACACATGACAGAGATATAAATGCAGCAAAAAACATATTAAATGAAGCCCTAAGACGAAAACAGTAGGTATGGTTTATTCCGAATTAAAGCCTAATACTCATAGAGAAATAGGAAACAAAACATGATCGGGAGACTTCGAATATGGGGAAGTGCCATATAAAAAAAACTTCAAAAACTAGTTTTATATATAAAATTAGAATAGGAATGAAAAACCGAATAAAGGCTTATAGAGACGACTTATTGGACAATAAGTTCAATGAAATAAGAACCATTTCATGGCCGATAATGGGAAGAAGAAATTTCTTCCCTTTTTTAAAAAAAATTAACCCATTTGAGACTTACAAATTTCTTCTACTTTAGCACGATAATCATCAACAGAAATACCATTTAAGAAAGCATAAATCATAGCACCACCAGCACCCACACCTTCTTTAATACTACCTTCAGTATAAGCTCTTAAACCACTATTAGAAGATTTTTCAAACTCAGGATCAGCAGCATAAACAGAAATATCACCAATCTGATTAACAATATCAATAATATTAGATGTCTCATCATTAGCAACATAAATAGTAGTAGCAATAGCAATTTTACTAAAATCAAAATCAGGTTCAATAGCTTTAATAAGAGCACACACAGCAGTCATCTGAGTACCACCAGCAAGAGTAACTGGAACAGAACTACCAATAGCTAAACCAGCAGCAGCAACAATAGTAGGATCACCAGCAACAGCAGCAGCTTTGAAACCATCATTTTTTAAATCCCCAGGTTTTAAGCCATTCTTTTCTAAAGCAGCATCAACAACAGAATTCTTAAGTTCATGAGGATTAGTTTTCATACAACCACTAACCTTATTTCTAGCATCATAACCAAGAGCAGTTAAAACACCCTGAGCAGTAGTAGTACCAGCAGGAGTAGATTCAGCAATCATAATATGACTAGTTAATTTAGATAACTCCTTAGCAGCATCCACAGCATTATCAAAAATTTCTTTAGGATTAGGAACACCTTTACCTTCCCTTAAATCACCACCAGGCTGACCATTCAAATCAATATAAGGAACTTTAGGAGCAACTTCCAAACCAGCATTAAGACTAATAAAAGGCATATCAAATAATTCAAGAGTAGCTTTAGAAAGAACACCAGGAGTAGGAGATGGTTCATCAAGACCTTCTTCAACAGTAACAGCAATCTCATCTAAACTTAAAGGAACACTTCTCATAATTAACTCAGCATCAAGAGCAGGAGTATACTGAATAAGATCAGAATTTACACCAGCACCACTAATACCATCAATTCTAGCAATTGCAGTGTTAGATAACACACATGCAAAAAGAACATCATCATTATTTTCCAATCTTTTTAATTGTTCATCTGAACCAAACACTTTAATATTATTCATAATTTCACCATATAATCATAAAATTTTATTTTTTGAACTACTTATAAATTCAAATAAGTCTATTAATAAATATAATAATAGTCTATTTAAATAATTAATGAAAAAAAATTTATAAAATAATAAAAAATATTTGAAAAATTAGCTTAATATTCAAATTTTATGAAAAACAAGAATAGGGGAAAAAAGTTTGATTTGTTTAGGAATAGAAGGAACAGCAGAAAAAACAGGAATAGGTATAGTAACATCCGAAGGAGAAATACTAGCAACCTGTGGAGATCAATTATACCCTGAAGTAGGTGGAATACACCCAAGAGAAGCAGCAAATTTCCATGCAGAACATTTAGTACCACTCATAAAAGATGCATTAAACCAATCAAACTTAACATTCAATGATATAGATTTAATATCATTTTCAAAAGGACCAGGACTAGGACCAGGACTACGAACAGTAGCAACAGCAGCAAGAAGCTTATCACAAAACATCAACGTACCATTAATAGGAGTAAATCACTGCATAGGACATATAGAAATAGGAAAACTAACAACAGGAGCAAAAGATCCACTAACATTATATGCAAGTGGAGGAAACACACAAATAATTAGTTATGAATCATCAAGATACAGAATAATAGGAGAAACACTAGATATAGCTGTAGGAAACTGTTTAGACCAATTCTCAAGAGACATAGGATTAGGACACCCTGGAGGACCAATAATAGAACAACAAGCACAAAACACAGATGAAGTAATAGAACTACCATACATAGTAAAAGGAATGGACTTATCATTCTCAGGAATACTAACAAGTGCAATAAACAAATACAAACAAGGCACACCATTAGACGTAATATGTAACAGCTTCCAAGAAACCTGTTTTGCAATGCTATGTGAAGTAACAGAAAGAGCTCTCAGCTACACAGGAAAAGAAGAAGTACTACTATGTGGAGGAGTAGCAGCAAATAAAAAACTAAGAGAAATGCTAAAAATAATGTGTGATGAACACTATGTAGACTTCTACATGCCACCAATGAAATACTGTGGAGATAATGGATCAATGATAGCATGGCTAGGTCTACTATCATATAAAGAAGGAAAAACAGGAATAAAAAACAGTTACATAAATCCAAAATACAGAACAAACCAAGTAGAGGTCACATGGATAAAAAATAAGTATAAACACAACATACAACTACCAAACAACATAATAAACAAAGGAGCAGAAGCTGACATAAAAGAAACAAAATGGAATCAAAATAATGCAATAAAAAAATATAGGATAAAGAAAAATTATCGAGAAAACAAATTAGACGAAAAATTAAGATTACAAAGAACAAAAGAAGAAGCAAAACTAATACATGACGCAAAAAAATACAATGTAAAAACACCATACATCTACTCAGTAGATTTAAAAGAAAAAACAATAATCATGGAAAAAATAGATGCTCCAGAATTACATGAAATAATCGAGAACACAAACAACATAAACGAACTTCAACCATTACTCACTAATCTAGGACAAACAATATCAAGAATGCATGAAGGAAACATCATACATGGAGATTTAACAACAGGAAATATACTAATAAAAGATAACAATCCTATATTAATAGATTTTGGATTAGGAAAATACAGCAACCTGATAGAAGATTATGGAACAGACATACTAGTATTTAAAAAATCATTAACAACAATAATACCACAAGAAACAGAAAAACTATTCAACTGGTTCATAAAAGGATACAATATAAAATCACCAGTAATCAAAAAAATAGATGAAATAGAACAACGAGGACGATACTTATAACCACCCCTATTATACTATTTTTAATAAAAAAAATGAAATTACATAAATGCTGATAAAACTGCAGTTAAAAAACCAATAATCAAACAGTAATAAGCAAATACATTTAAACTCCAACCCTTAATAATCTTCATGAGTAACTTAATAGAAAGATAACCGAAAATAACTGAAGAAATAAATCCAGCCAACAATACAGTTAATGAAATATCAAGAGTAGCAATATCCTTAATTTGAATAACACCAGCACCAATAACAGCAGGTACAGATAATAAAAAACTATACCTAGCAGCATATTCTCTTTCAAGACCTATACATAAACCAGATGCAATAGTAGCTCCACTTCTTGAAATACCTGGAAGAACAGCTAAACCCTGACATATACCAATAAAAATTGTCTGTTTGAATGACATATTTTTAGCAGTAGTATTACCTGATTTGTGTCTTTCAGCATAATAAAGTAATAAACCAGTGATGATTAAGAAAATACCAACAAATATAGTTCCTCTAAAAATACTTTCAACAGCATCCTTTAACATCAAACCCATAATACCTGTAGGAATAGTACCTACAATAATTAACCATGAAAATCTTTTAGGAGCACTATTTTTAAGACCTTCTTTAAATGTATCTAAACCTTCAGTCAAATCAACTAAACTCAATACAAAACCCTTAATAATATCTATAATATCCTTCCAGAAAAAACTAAATATAGCAACAAGTGTACCTACATGTAAAACAGTATCAAAAGCAAGACCTGTTTGAACACCTAATAATTGATGTACTAAAACAAGATGACCAGAGCTACTAATAGGTAAAAACTCACTTACTCCTTGAACAGCTCCCAGAATGATAGCACTAAATATATCTAACAATGATATCACCCAAAAATAAATAAAATATTAAAATAAAAAGAAATAAAAAAATAAAGAAAAAATTTATACAAATGATAACCAATTGTATTTATCTTCAACTCTGTTGTTTATAACATCAAATAAAGTGTCTTGTAATTGTTTGGTAATAGGACCACGTTTACCTTCACCAATTTTAATTTTATCTAATGACCTAATTGGTGACAATTCAGCTGCTGAACCTGTAAAGAAAGCTTCATCTGCTATATAAATTCTTTCTCTTGGAATAACTTCTTCTCTTACTTCAAAACCTAAGTCTTTTGCAAGTTGAATAACAGTTTTTCTTGTTATACCATTTAATATAGATGAACCAACTGGTGGGGTGTATATTATACCATCTTCAACTAAGAAAAGGTTTTCTCCACCACCTTCAGCAACATTACCCTCATAGTTTAATAAAATACTTTCTTTATATCCATTAGCTACAGATTCTAATTTTGATAATTGAGAGTTCATATAATTAGAAGCTGCTTTAGCCATACTTGGCATAGTATCAGGAGCCATTTTCCTCCAAGATGAAGTACAAACATCAATACCTTGTTCTAATGCTTCTTCACCTAAATATTGTCCCCAAGACCATACTGCAATAGCAGTTTCTATAGGACAATTTGATGGGTACACTCCAAGTTCATAATAACCTCTAAAAGCAACAGGCCTAACATAACAAGATTTCATATTGTTAATATTAATTGTATCTATAGCTGCTTCACAAAGTTCATCTACTGTATATGGTATATCCATTCTGTAAATTTTAGCTGAGTCTTTTAATCTTTTCATGTGATCTTTTAATCTGAATACTGCTGGTCCATTTTCTGTGTCATAACATCTCATACCTTCGAATACACTAGACCCATAGTGTATAACGTGGGAACAAACATGTATTTGAGCATCGTTCCAATCTATTAATTCACCGTTGAACCATATTTTTCCTGTTTCATCAAATGCCATATTACTTAAATTCCTTTACATTAATTTTTTAAAAATATTTTTTTAATATATACTTATTTTGTTTTTTATTCTTATTATATTTCATTGTTATGTAAATTTTATATTTTAAACATAAAAAATATTATATAATCTGAACATAACTCTAAAAAATCTATTATTTATTAAAATTATTTTAAAATAAGTGGTTTAAATAAAAAAAGTTAATAAGTTCATAATAAACTTATTCTGTTTATCATTCTACAAGTTCGGAATTAATAGATAAATTCTCAAAACTATCTACACTATTATTTAGTTCATCAGAAAGCATAGTATTTTCTTCATGAATATGATGTGTTGTCGTGTTATTGATATTTTCAACAGGTGTATTATTGTTTTTATTAAAATTATTTCCATTATCCGCGTCTATGTAATGAAGAGGGTCATGATTAAAAATATAATCAATAGTTTCAACAAATTGATTCCATAAAACTTCCAAGGAATTATCTTTTTGTATATTATTATCACTTACTGCACATGAGGATGACATGGATAACATACTAATAATTATTACACTTGAAATAACAACATATTTGTTCATATAAATCATTCCTTAGATTTAAGTACAAAATATCACATTAATTAATTATTGTTACTAATGATTATTATATTCATTTAATATATA
>SUTP01000074.1 GCA_015062815.1 Methanosphaera stadtmanae
GATTTAAACATTTCCATTAGAGAAGGTGCCAGAATAGAAGTAAAAGGTGTTCAAGACCTTGATCTTATGCCTACCATGGTAGAAAATGAAGTTCAAAGACAATTAAGTTTAATTGAAATCAGCCAGGAACTACAAAAAAGAAATGCTGAAGTTGAAGAAACCATCTTCGATGTAACAGGTGAACTTGAAAATACAGAATCCAAAATATTAAGAGCTGGAATTGACCAGGAAAATGGTGCAGTACTTGCTATCAGATTAAGACATTTTAGAGGTCTAATTGGAAAAGAAGTTCAACCAGGACGTAGATTAGGTACAGAATTCTCTGATCATGGAAAGAAAATGGGCGTTCATGGATTATTCCACACAGATGAATTACCTAATTATGGTATAACCCAAGATGAAGTGGACAGATTAAGAAGTCACTTAGAACTTGAAGAAGATGATGCATTTATACTTGTATCTGATGACCATGAAAAAGCACAAAATGCATTGAATGAAGTAATTAAACGTGCAAAACAATCACTTCACGGAGTTCCTGAAGAAACCAGACGCGCAAGAGATGATGGTAATACAGATTACCTAAGACCACTGCCAACAGCAAGCAGAATGTATGTGGAAACAGACATTCCAACAGAAATTATAGAATCTGAAAGAGTAGAAAAAATAGCATCCAACCTACCAGAACTTCCATATGTTAAAAAAGAACGTATACAAAATGAGTATAATCTCAGTGAAGATTTAGCAGAACAGTTAGTGCAGAGAAATAATGCTGATTTATTTGAAGAGATTAAAAAAGAATTACCTGACATGGATTCAACAAAAATAGCTTCTGATATATCATACACAATTAAAGATTTAAAACGTGACGGCCATGATGTAAGTAAACTTACCAAGGATGTTCTTGTTGAAATATTTAGTCTGGTAAATGATGATGTAATTTCAGCTGCTGAAACAGAAGTAATTATTAAAGATGCATGTAATGGTGTAAAACCTATGGATTCAGTTAAAAATAATAATCTTGAAAAATTATCTGATGAAGCTGTTGAAGAAGGAATACAGGAAATCATTGACAGAAATAAGAGCATGATTGAAGAAAGAAAAATGGCTGCTATGGGTCCACTCATGGGACAGGCAATGGGTAAATTCAAAGGTAAAGCAGATGGAAAACTAGTAAGTGACCTTGTTAAAAAAGCTATTATGAACATTATTAACAATTAAATCACCTTTTTTTTACTTTTTAGTGTGCTGCAAGTAAAATATTGATTAAGTTGATTGTTAACTAGGTACTCTTTGATAACCATACTTATATATTAATCTATTAGGTGATGTTAATGGAAACTAAATTAGTTAGAGTCAGTTTATCAAATCATAAAAGATTAGCTAATATAGGTCATGAAAATGATTCATTTAATGATATAATATCAAAAGTATTGGATGATTATGAAGAATATCAAGAAATTAAGGGCTTAGTTGAAGCTGATAAAGAATTTGAGAATGGTGAAGGAATTCATTTTTCTTCTTTAGAAGAGTTTAATGCATATTTGGATGATTAATATAGAACTTGAGTTTAAACGTTCTAAAACATAAAATAGTATGAAAAAAGGTTATACTTTTTTTACAGCACCCCCCTTTAATTAAATTGTTTTTTGAGATAATTTGTTATTATCTCAGTTATTTTCTTATTTTTTTCAGGACTATTTGATGGTACTCTTCCTTCCCTATAGCCTGACTTGATAAAGTGGGTGAATGCATCAATACCTGAATTTTTAATATCAGCATATTTAGTTAGATAAAATGATTCATCAAATAAATTTTCCTGTCTGATTGTTTGAGCCACTTCTTCAGGTAATGAAGGAAGTACTTTTAATAATTCTTTTTTACGATTCTCATCCAGTAGTATGCCTCTTTTTTGAGGAATTGTCTTTTTAGATTGTGTCTGTTTTGAAATACTGGCTTCTTTTTTTAGTTGATTATATATTAATTTGTTAACTTTTTCATTATTTTCAGGATTTTTGGATGAGAGTCTTCCTTCCTTGAATCCATATTTTACAAAATGATTAAATGGATCTATACCTGCCTTTTTAACATCAGAATACATGTCCATGTAATCATATTCATCAAAGAGCTTTTCTGATTTAATGGTGTCAATAACTGTTTGTGGTAATGATGCTTCTTTTATTGAAGGAATTCTTTTTAGTAATTGTTTTATTCTGTTTTCAGCCATTGGTGAAACATGAATATCAGAGTATTCTTCAATTTCAAGGTAATGTGTTAGCCAGTCAAATGATGTTTTATAATTTTTTTCCTGACTATACTCGACATCTTCAAGGATTTTTATTGGAGCCATTGCTGTGTAAACATCTGCCAATGGGAAAAAATCCTTTCCTTTGAGCATGCTTAATATGAAATCATACATTTCTGTTGGATAATATTTTTCAAATGAATGTTTGAAAGATTTGGTAATAAACACATCACGCATATATTTTTCACAATCTTCACGTCTGACTTTAACCTTGTCACTTGTTGTAGGTATCTTTTTAAGAGGTATGTTTAATTCTCCTGTTGTTTTGGAGATTAATGGTCTTTTTTGTCTTTTAAATGGATATTTTTCATTTAAATTCTTTGCATATTCAATAGTTTCAGGATTTATTGATCTTTCACTGTCAAATTTGAAATCAAGTAATTTAGGACAATATCTGCTTATTATGACTGTTAATAGTAACTGATTATCTGTGCAGTCATCTGTTGTTAATCTCAGCTGGTGAATATCAGGGTCAACCAGTGGTGCTAATGAGATGGCATTTACCAGATAATTTCCGACATAGGCTCTTCCCACATGACTTCTGGAACGGATATCTCTGAAAATATTTAATGGTATATACTCAGAGGAGTCATCAGTAATTCCATATTTTTCCTTGATTATTTCATAACTTTCACGGATAAGTCTTTCAGCAGGTTCTTCAAAGTAATTGGAACATGTTTTTATTGATTTTTTAGTATCTTCTATGAATTGTTCCGGATCCATTAGCCAAAATCCTCTGACAGAACCTCCTCCACCACCAGTGATTGAAACAGTTGGCTTGTCATATAAATTAAGCTTATAATACATTTGTCTATGAAAACCTAATTTCACATAGAATGAAATATTTATAGGGGTTCTGAGTTGGCTGAAAAATTGTGGTGATGAATCCAACTGTTTATTTAATTCAAAACCATAATAGTGAGCTATTTGAGAGGCTATTTCATAATCTTCCTTATGAGTATGTTTTGTATCCCTGCGTGAAAATACCTTGATTGAATTCATATCAATATCTGAGCCAAGCATTATAGCCAGGAGCATTCTTGTATCAAAACCTCCTGATAAATCAACAGATAAATTTTCAGTATTTTCCTTTAAAAATCGGATAATTTCCACCCATTTATTATACCATGTATCTAATGCAGCCATTCCTTCTTTGGAGTCAAGTGAAAGTGTGTGCTCATGATAATCTATTTTATCCATGGAAAGTGTTTTACTTGTTGTATCTATTTGGACAACAGCATTTCTATCTAAAATACTGATTTCATTGACTAATGTTCTATAATAGGCAAATGATCCATGTCTTACAGAAATAAGTGCTTTTGCATAATCTTCATCCAAAGTTAATACATATCTTTCCTTGAGATATTCCACTAATTTTAAAAATGAATTACTAATGGCAAAATAATCATCTTTTCTAAATAAGTATAAACCATAACAGCCATTAAAATCCTGATAAATAGTTACAATATCATCTTCTTTTTTTACCCAGATGTAAGTTCCATGACCTGTTAGATTGTCCGTGTTGGAAATAGTTAAATCTGATATAATTTTTCCATCATATAATGCAAAGCCGTATAATTTAGGTTTTATGTTATCCAAATTATCTGAACTTATTATAAAGTACTCATCTTCATAAATTGCATTGAATTCAAAATTTTCATCAAATTCCTTAGTTTTGTCAGCCAAACTCATAATATCATCCTTATTGTTTATACCTATTTAATGACTAAAATATAATTAGATAATACTTTATAAGTTAATGTATAAATAGAATTTTCATAGATTTTATCAGATATTTAAAATTATGATAAGAATACTTTTTGGAGGAATTTCATGAGATGTCCCTTTTGTGGAGAAACAGTTGATGAAGAGTTTTACTGTTCCAACTGTGGTGCAGAACTCGAAGAAGATGAAGTAGATTACGAAGATTAAGATATAATAGTGAAAAATCAGAATATGTTCCTATTGGAAACATATGAGTATACTACTTTTTTTTTAAATTTGTTTACTCAAAGATTTTAATAGACTTTAAATTACCCCATACAATTATAATATTTTATTTAAATTATATATTATATTGAATATTGTTTTGAAAATACTTAGTAAATATTGTTATTTTTAATAATCAGAGCGGTTAAAATAGTACTTTTTTCAAAAAATTTATATAGTCCAAAAGTAATAATTTCAATTATAACATGAAAAAAATGGAGGAATATTATGAACTGTCCTAATTGTGGTGCAGAAACTGAAGGAAAATTCTGCACAAATTGTGGTGCAAGTTTAAGTAATGTAAACCCTGCAAATTCCTTAAATGAAGAAAATAACATTCCTAAAGCACCTGAAATAAATAATAACAATAATCCAAATGAACAACAGCAACAGTATAATCAAAACAATACCCCACAATACACAGACAATTACAACCAAGCCAATTATAACCAAAACAGCCCGCAGTACACAGACAATTACAACCAACCAAATAACCAAAATAGGCCATTAAACCAGAAAAGTAAGGCTGTTGGTATAATATTAAATATCATATTGCCTGGATTGGGTTATGCATATGTTGGAAAATGGGGTGAAGGGATTGTAATATTCGTAGTTTATATGCTATGTTGGATATTTGGTTTTGCACTCATAATCCCATGGATTATCGCAATAATTCTCTGGATATACACATTAATTAAAACAAATGAAATGATTGATAAATACAATGCAGGATTACCATACTAAATGTGAAACTGCATATCACCACCCTCACACTTTTTTTAATTTCTTTAACAGATTTTTAAAATTTTATTTTTGATTAAATCATAAAATCATTTAATAAGTAATAACAATATAAAAGATAATGTTAAATGAGTAAAAATAATGGAGAATAAAATCATGTTTTATGACATAATAATCATCGGGGGTGGACCTGCCGGACTTACAGCAGGATTATATGCCGGTCGAGGTGCATTAAATACCCTTATTATTGACAGAAATCAGGTGGGAGGTACAGCAAATACTGCACCATATGTTGAAAACTATCCAGGATTTGATGGTATTGAAGGCAGAGAATTAATGAGACATTTTGAAGAACAGGTACAGCAGTATGTTGAAATAAAAGAATATGCCCAGGTAAACTCCATAGAAGAAGTTATTGGTGGATTACGAGTAAAAACCAGTAAAGGAGATTTTGATAGTAAATTTATTATCATTTCAACAGGTACAACCCATAAAACCTTGGATGCTGAAGGTATTGAAGAATATACTGGTAGAGGTGTTTCATATTGTGCTGTCTGTGATGGAAGTTTCTTTATTGATAGAGAAGCTCTGGTAATTGGTGGTGGAAATTCTGCTGCTACTGAAGCATTATACTTAAACAAGATTGGAGTAAAATGTGCCATAGTACACAGACGTGACCAGCTCAGATGTGATGCTAAACTACAGGAAGATCTTCAAAAAAATAATATTCCAGTATACTGGGATAGTGTTGTGAAAGCTGTTCGTGGTGATGGCGTACTTGAAGAGGTTGTTTTATATAATAAGAAAACTGATGAGGAAACTGTTGTTAAAACTAATGGCGTATTTATTGCTATTGGACATAATCCAAATAATCAGTTAGCTGTTGACCTTGAATTAGATCTTGATGATTTAGGTTACATAGAAGTTGATGAAAATATGTTAACCAGTATGCCAAGAGTATATGCTGCCGGTGACATCACAGGACAAATTAAGCAAATTGTTGCAGCTGCAGGTCAGGGTGCCGTTGCAAGTTCTGACATACATTCAAAATTAGTATGATTACAAGTATTAATTTAAATAAAAAGATAACTATTTAAATTAGTATTTAAGATTTTAACTACTAAAATCATGGTAGATAAAATTAATATAATAACTAATAATGTAAATAATAGAAAAATAATAATAAGAAATATAGATGAAATTATATAAAAATGAATATTTGATAATAAAACGGAAGTTACTTTATGAAAAATATAGAAAATCCATACTTATCTGACAACAAAATAATGCAAGAAATGAGAAAAAACAAAACAGAAACAAAAGTACTCATATTAAAAGCAATTGGCTATCCATTAGAAAGTAACTATCTTGAAACTCCTGAAATAAAAGTCACAAATCAAGAACTATTTGAACTATATGCAAGAGATCAATGGAACGGTTACAAAGTACACAAAGACCAATTCTTATTTGACCAAAAACTAATACCCGATTTTGCCTTTAAAGTAGTGGACATACGCCCCGATAATTCATACATCACAAACAACACATCAATACTAGTCATGCCAGAAGAAAAAGAAATACAAACACCACCCGTCAAAGGCAACTACAAAATAAAAGATGTCATAGGCCAGGAAAAAGCAAAAAACAAAACAAAAATCATAACAAAATACCTTGAAAATCCAGAAATATTCAACCAATGGGCACCAAAAAACATACTATTCTACGGAATGCCCGGAACAGGAAAAACCATGCTAGCACAAGCACTGGCAAATGAATTAAACATCCCAATAAAAATGATTAAAGCAACAAGCCTAATCGGAGATCATGTGGGAGACGGAGCAAACCAGATACATGAACTATACGAAGAAGCAAGAGAAGAAAAACCAACAGTAATCTTCATAGACGAAATTGACGCAATAGCACTTGAGAGAAAATACCAATCCCTAAGAGGAGATGTAACAGAAATAGTAAATGCACTACTAACAGAAATGGATGGTATAGAAAACAACGACAAAATCATAACAATATGTGCAACAAACAATCCAATGATACTAGACTATGCAATCAGAAGCAGATTTGAAGAAGAAATAGAATTCACACTACCAAACGAAAAAGAAAGAAAAGAAATACTCGAACTCAACCTATCAACAATACCACTCGATTACAGTTTCAATATAGACACAGTAGTTATGAAAACAAAAAATCTCTCCGGAAGAGACATCAAAGAAAAAATACTAAAAACAGCACTACACAAAGCAATATCCGATTCACGTGAAATTATAACAGACAATGATATTGATTATGCTGTAAAAGAAACCAAAAAACAAGTAACCACCGAAGATGCAATGTTTGTATAACATCTTCTCTACACCCACTTTTTTTTAGAATTAATTTTTTGATTGAAAACTGATTTTATTATAAGTATAAGTTATAAGTTATTAAGTTATTACTTATAAGTTACTATAGTATAAGTAATAAATTAGTTAATAATAAGTTATAAGTTATTAAAGTATTAGTTATACCAATAGAAAAAAAAGTCAATTAAAAAAAAGAGTTTAGGTTGAAATTATTATTATAAATATTCTTAAGTAATTAGTTATGATTAACTAAACCTGTATCTTGATTTATACGTAGATTTTGTAAGTATAATTTGAAAAGATTATTTTTTAGTTTATACTTACCTCTTGACGGTTTAATTATCATATTTTTCTTAATTAAATTATTTAATAAAGCTGAAGGTTCTGAGTTTAGATTAGCATTATCTTTGATATAAGAATACGACAAAATAATATCATCACTTTCAGCCATTAAACATAATATTTTTCTTTCTTCAGTAGTGGATTTACTAAACAATACTTTAAATTCACGTTGAGCTAAAATATTTAATGAATGTAAAGTTGCATTTTTAAATTCAGTCATGGTAACTTTATTATCATCATTAATTACTTCAAAACAAGTGTAAGCTAAAATTTGCATATAATATGGAATCCCCTCAGATAAACTGTATATTTCCTTTAAAACATCTTCTTCAAATATTACATTTAGTTTTTTAATAGGAATATTAATTGCTTCACATAATTCATTGTAGGATAATGGCCTAACTAAATACGGTTCAAATATTAGTATTTCTGAGTCAAGTTTGTCTTGTATTTTGTAGAAAATATCTTCTGAACCTGTTGCTACAAACATTATATTTTTTCCCTGTAAATTTAATTCTACAAGAGCATTTTGTAAAATACTTAATATTTTCATTGTTTCATCATTACCCATAATTCTCTGAAGATCATCAAACAATAAAATTAAAACAGGATTATCAGAGCCTAACTCATCATAAATTACCTTTAAAATTTTTTCAAACGCTACAACAGGACTGGTTTTAGGAATTTCACGTGAAAAAGATACTCCTATTAGCGGTATGTTAATTCCCAATGAATTTATTTTCTCCCAAAAATTATGAATATTAATATCTAAGGTATCAGAACATTTTTCGATTATTAATGTATAAATATCTTCAAAATTTCCTTCCATTAATGGAATCCTGACTGAATACACATCATCAAAATTAGATATTTCCTCTTGAAATTTTAACAATAATGATGTTTTTCCAATACCTTTTGGTCCATACAGTATTAAATGACCTGGAACACCTTGTTTAGTTGAGTAATATATTTCTTTAAGTTCATTTAATTCATTTTCACGACCAGTAAAATATGATGGCAAGATTCCAGTCCGTTTTCTAAAAGGATTATACTTCATAGTTATGCCTCGGATAATATATTTCATAAGAAACATGAAAAAAATTTATGATTCTTATGTTTTTTATGTTTTGATGATTTTTGAAATTTAGAATGGTTACATATTTATGGAATAAGTATAGTTTTGGACATTAAATTTGATACTTATGTTTAGTATATTTTTCTAGCCATTTTATGAAGTAAGATTTGTT
>SUTP01000075.1 GCA_015062815.1 Methanosphaera stadtmanae
TTAAATTTATGAAAAACTTATTTTTAAATATAAATTAGATTACATAAGATTAAACAACTAAATAACTTTTTTTCCGAATATACTGCAAAAAAAAATTAAATTGTTATAGTATATTGTCCTTTTAATGATTATATACCCTTTTAAATGTTTTAAAAAATGATATTTTTTGGAAGCTACCAAATAATAAATGTAAATCAGAATTATTTAAATATTACAATAAATAGATTTTAAATTAATAATAATCAATTTGCTTATTAACCATAGCCAAGTTAGTATTAAAAATTATTAAAAAATAGTTAAAAAGAAGTATTTATTGAAACAATTTGAATAAATAAACTGAATAGGGAGTTTATATTTAGATATGTCTCATTTTATGAAAAAAGAAGGGAAATAATATGAGTAATGAAAATAAAAATAAAAAAGAAGTAGACACAAGCGGAATGTCATTTACACAATCACTAAGAGCACAAGGTTTTATTGAAAATTCTCAAGAAAAAAAATCTGGAAGCATAACCGAAGAAATAATTGAAAGTGCTAAAAATGTTGTACAAGAAGTATCAGAACAAATAGAAAAAACAATAGAATCAGTCCAAACAAACATTCAAGAAACAAAAAAAGAAACCCAAACAACATCCCAGAACACAAACGTAGACACAACAGGAATGTCATTCACACAAGCACTAAGAGCACAAGGATTAACTACAACAACTGAAGAAAAACCAAAAAGCATAACAGAAGAAATAATTGAAACTACTAAAAACATAGTAAAAGAAGTATCAGAACAAATAGAAAAAACAATAGAAGCAGCTCAGACAAATGACCAAGAAACAAAAAAAGAAACCCAAACAACATCCCAGAACACAAACGTAGACACAACAGGAATGTCATTCACACAAGCACTAAGAGCACAAGGATTAACTACTAGTGATTCTAAAGTAAAAGAAGAAGTACAAACAGAAGTTGCTCCTAAAGTAGAAGAAACCAAAAAAGAACCTGTAACCAAAAAATCCGCTAAAAAAGATGATGGTGAAGTTAAAACATTCATTGATTTAATAAGATCTGAAGGTTTATTATAGATTTAGGAGTAATTTATTAATGTCAACTGATATTAAATGTAGGCAAATATCCAAAGGAAAAGATAAAGGTTTAGCTATTGTTACAAAAGATCCTATAAGTTTTTTAGGAGGAGTTGATCCAAAAACAGGTATTGTCATTGATAAAAAACATGAATTGTACAATCAATGTATTACGGATAAAATTTTAATTATTCCTTCTGGAAAAGGTTCTACAGTAGGTTCATACGTTATTTATCAAATGGCTAAAAATAATACTGCACCTAAAGCCATTGTTTGTAAAAATGCTGAACCTATTATTGCTATTGGTGCTATAATATCCAAAATTCCTATGGTAGATAATCCAGAAATCGATGTGATTAATGAAATACATAATGATGAAAAAATTATTGTTAATGCTGATGAATCAGTTATTTCAGTAATTTAACTTAACTTCCATTTTTTTTGAAAAAAAAAACTTATTTTAATTAATTTAAATATATTTTGAAAAGAATTCTGTCAAAACTAATATATTCAGTGCATATTATTAAAAAATAATATATTTATATATATTGATATTATAATATGATTATAAGTTTATATAGAAAATATTTCTAAAAAGATATTATAATAAAAAAATATATTTACAAATATAATTTTGAAGGTGAAAAAATGAGTAATACTGAAAAAACATTTGTAGTTGAAAATATGACTTGTAAACATTGTGTAGCTAATATTACCAGAGAATTAAAAGAAAATGATGATATAAGTGATGTTAATGCTGATTTAGATTCAAAAGAAGTTGTTGTAACTTATGATGATGAAAAAATTACAAGCGATGAAATTATAAACACCCTCCATGAAATTGAATACGAAGCTCAACTAAAAGAATAAATTTACTTTATTTTTTTTTTAATTTTATTAATTTTATTTCAACAAAATAAACGTTTTTATTTAAATTTGGCTAACCTAATTTTAGGTAATCCTAAATGTATATATTCAATTTGAATAAGATAATTAAATAGGAAAGAGGTGACACAATGAAAAATAATGAACATGTATTCATAGTCGAAAATATGTCTGATAAATCTTCATTTGATGTTATTGAAAAAGAATTAAAAAAAAATTCATTTATAACAAATGTTTCTGACAATATTTCATCAAAAGAAGTCACCGTTGAATTTGATGCTGAAAATATAGATGCAGAGGAAATTCTGAGCATTTTTGATAATGCTGGATTTCCCGCAACATATGAAAAACAAACATTAAATGTTGCTGGAATGACCTGTGTAATGTGTTCTAAAGCTGTGACACGTGAATTAAATAAAATACCCGACATATATTCAGCTCATGTTAATTTAGTTTCAGAAACTGCTGATGTAATATACAACCCAAAAAAAGTAACAACAGATTATATGGGTGAACGTATCAACAACATTGGTTATGAATACATGGGAATTAAAGATAATAATTCATTTAATAATGATAAATTAGAAAAAAAACGAAAAGATAACTTAAACCAAAAATTATATAGGATTATTGTGGGTTTTATCTTTTCTGCAATATTAATGTATTTAATGTTTGGTGGAGTTAAATTAGGACCTAATGAAGATTATATCCTGCTAGCAATAGCAATTTTCCCAATGATTTATGTTGCATACCCTATATTTAAATCAGGTATTGGATCATTACTACATGGAAATTTAAATATGGATGTTATGTATACTTTAGGAATTGGTGTATCTTTTATTGCTAGTTTACTAAGTACCTTCCATTTACTAGGACATTCTCACTTCATGTTATATGATACAAGTGTAATGCTTGGTTCATTTTTAATGTTTGGTAAATATTTAGAGGATAGAGCTAAAAGTAAAACATCCGATTCAATCAATAATTTGATTAGTCTTCAAGCAACTGAGGCTACAATTGAAAAAATAGTTGATGGGAAAGTAATACAGCAAAAAGAGGATATAAACAATGTTCTTAAAGGAAATGTTGTTATAGTTAAACCTGGAGAAAAAATTCCTTTAGATGGTGAAGTAATTGAAGGAAAAAGTTATGTAGATGAATCTCTAGTAACTGGTGAATCCATACCTATTTTAAAAGAAATTGGAGATACTGTAATAGGAGGTTCTATTAATAAAGATGGTTCATTTAAATTTAAAGTTACAAATACTGGAGATAAAACCGTTCTTTCACAAATTATTACAATGGTGCAAGATGCACAAAATTCAAGTCCGCCTATACAAAGTTTAGCAGATAAAGTTATAACATATTTCATACCAGCAATATTAACCATAGCTGTACTAGGATTTATTATATGGTATGTGTTGTTAGGCAGCTCTTTTGTTTATAGTTTAAGTGTGTTTATATCCATAGTGGTAGTAGCTTGCCCATGTGCTTTAGGTTTAGCTATTCCTACTGCATTAACTGTGGGTATTGGTTTAGCAGCAAAATTCGGAATTTTAATTAAAAATGGGAAGACATTAGAAACTGCTGAAAAAATAGATGTTGTATTACTTGATAAAACTGGAACAATTACTGTAGGTCAACCTGTGTTAACTGATATTATTAATTATTCTAATAAAACAGATGATGAATTATTGAAAATAGTTCGTTCAATAGAACAATTATCACAACACCCTATATCTTCAGCTTTATTCAATAATGAAGATAAAACTGAATTTGATTTATATTCTGTGGAGAATTTTGAGAATATTTCAGGAAAAGGAGTTAAAGGTAATATCAATAACAAAACATATTTTGTTGGTAATAAGAAAATATTGCATGATAATGATATTTTGATACCTGAAGATATTGCTTCAGATTTAGAAGAACAGGAACTTGAAATGAAGACCAGTATTTTATTAGCTGATGAAAATCAAATTTTAGGAATTATATCTGTTGAAGATAAAATCAAAGAAAACAGTATTAAAGCAATTAAAAAATTCCATGAAATAGGAATTGAAACTATTATGGTTAGTGGAGATAATAAAAATAGTTCTCAAAAAATTGCAGAGAAAGTTGGTATTGATACTGTTATATCGGAAGTTTTACCTCAGGGAAAACTAGATTATGTGAAAAAACTTCAAAATGAAGGTAAAAGAGTTGCATTTGTTGGAGATGGAATCAATGATGCTCCTTCATTAACAAAATCTGATGTGGGAATAGCCATCGGTACAGGTACTGATGTAGCAATAGAATCTGGGGATATGATTTTAATTAATGGTGATTTATTAAATGCTGTGGCAGGTATTGAATTAAGTAGAAAAGTAATGGGCAGAGTGAGGTTAAACTTATTTTGGGCATTTGCTTATAATGTTATACTGATTCCTGTAGCTGCAGGAGCACTTGCACCATGGAACATATTCTTCAGACCAGAATATAGTGCTTTTGCAATGGCACTAAGTTCAGTGACTGTTGTGACATTATCTTTATTACTTAAAAGTTATGTTCCTGATGTCTTAAAAAATTAATATGATGAAAATTAATTCATCATTTCCTTTTTTTGAAAAATAAATTGTGAAATTACACGTTTTTTTTCATAATTTCACGCAAAACAGCAGTTGCGTAACATCCTTTTGGAATGAAGAACTCTACAATGATACCATTATCTGTTTTTTCGACATGCGTATCTTCGAGTTTAAAACGAATAGATCTTCTAATACCAAAGCTACCTAATTTGGGCGTTTTAGGACAGTTAAAATCTTCAGTTAAAATATTTTCTTCTTCTATTACTTTCCGTTCAATTTCACCCTCTTTACCTTCAGCTAAAGGTACTTTGGAACCCACCAATGGTGCTGTTGGATTTAAGTTAAAATTATCCAATTCATTTTGTATTGTATTTTCATTTATTTCATGAATCCATCGTTCATCATGATTTATAATAATATCTCCAGGTAAATACTTATTTATTCCTATTTTAGCTCGTTCATTAACTATTTTATTAAATAAATAAGATTCATAAGCATTGACAAACATTCTCTTTAATGGTTTTGGTAAAGATTCAATTGCTTTTATATAATCTTTTTCTTCAAGATGATTATTTTTATCTCTTGCAAGAATTAATTCTTTGACCATTGATTTCTCATACCTCATACTTTTAGGCATAAGTTCATATGATTCTTGTAATTTTCCTTCATCATATAATAATCTTGCTTGAGCTATTGGTTCAAATTCATTTTCAGAAGGATTACCTATATATGTATCAACAGCTTTTTTAACATTTCCTTCAACTAAATATTTTCCAACCAAATGAGTATTTAATCTTTTTTCCCCAAAACGTTGAAAACCATAATAATTTGGAACTCCTGTAATTTTTAAAGATTCCAAAACTTCTTCAGCTATTTCTTTATCTTCTTCAGGATTCAAAGTATTTTTAATATTTATTCTAAATTTATTACCTCTTAACTGACCAATTCTTAATTTTTTTTCATTTCTTTGAATATCTAAAATTTTAACATTGAAAAGTTTTTCTTCAATATTACCCAATTCTTCAGGAGTTATATTACTTATACATAACCATTGTTTTGTAATTGCAGATCTATCTTTCATACCTGCAAAACCAGTACGTTTACGACTTAAATGTAATGTTTTAGCAATGTCTAACACCACATCTAAAGTTGTTCTACCATTTTTTTCAATTTGTATCCATGTATTAGGTCCATTACCCGAAGGCAATTGTATTGGAACTTCTTCAACATAAAAATCTTCATTAGTTTCCCGTATAATACCATTAGTTCCCCTATTGGGTGTTATAAACGTTTCTGCGTTTAGCATAATAATCCCCATTAACATTATAGTAGTTCAATAAAGTACGCCCATAAATATTTAAGCTTTTATCAAACTACTTACTTGTCTAAATTAGTATTTGATTTGATTCCTGAATTATTTGATTGATATTAATATGAAATATCCTATAATAATCTGTTAAAGTGAAAAAATTACTATAGAATTCTCTACACACAATATCCACAATCAACAAAAATTAATAAAAAAGAATGTTACATTCAAATCGTATACAATTCAATTATATTTATAAAAACTATTACTAAAATAGATATTGAAAACAATAATATTTAAGAATCAATAAAAAAATAATATTATTATCTGAAATTTTTACGAAGGAGGGAAATATATATCGTGGCCCTAACATCACAAAAAGATTTAATTAAATTGGCTATTTTAACTGTGCTATCTTTAATTATCATATTTTTAATTGATGTAAATAGATATATTTTTATAGGTTTATTTGCTCTGAATTTTTTGATTGTTGGATTAACATCCGCAACTATAGTTTATTCTAAACTATCATTCAAACAGATTATTAGAAAACCTATACAAATAGTTATATTCGGTATACTATTCACAGTAATTGACACTTTATTTACTATACAATTCTTAAATGTAACCCAAAAAAACCTATTAATTGTTTTTGGAATAATAAACTTAGTTTTAATATTCATCTCAATAAGTCATAGATTAACCAAAAATAAAGATACAGAGAATATTCCAAATGAAGAAAGCCCAAAAGAAAAATTAAGCATTCAAAAAATTAAGAATTATATTAAAAATAATGATACAGAAGAAAAAAATGAAAAATCCTATAAAGGATTAATTTATGTTATTGTTATATTATCAATAGTAACCTTGACATCAATAATAATAAAACCATTTAATATCATACCAATATGGGAAGCATTAAGTTTACCATTCATATTATTCATTCCAGGTTATTTGATATTAAATTATATACGAATCGGTGAAAATGAATTTAGAAGCCTAGAAAGAATTGGTATCTCTATATTTATAAGTTTGATTATTAGTTCTATAATAGGATTTATTCAAGCACAAATAGTTGGTTCATTACAAATGAGTATAATTTCAATAATACTTGTTCTCTTAACTTTGATTATCTGTGTTCCGTTATATATAATGCGAATCAAGAAAACATCAAAACCCAATATTTATACTAATATTAACGTATATAGATTGTTGTTAGTTATAACTATTATTGGAGTTATAGCAGTTATAGGAACAGGTATTTATATCACTACTGGAGAAATAAGTCAAAATAATGAAAATATTACTTTAAGTATTGGAAATTTATCTAATAGCTCTGGTAATGATGGTTATTATAATTTTAATCCAGATGAAGAATTAAACTTAGAATTAAATCTTACCAATAATGAAAACAAGAATATGAATTATAAAATAATAATAAAAGTATCCAATCAAACATCAAATAAAACCCTGTTAGAAGAAAATAAAATACTTAAAAGTAAAAAATCAGAAATTATTCCATTTAATATAACTATGACTCCTGGAAAAAAATATATACAATTTATAGTTTATAATAAGTACAATAAACCAATTAAAGTAAAACATTTACTTATAAATGTTAATGAAACTTATAATTATGATACTAACTATAATTATGAGTAAATTTTAGAAATGTTGTAGGAATTATTTTCCTACAGCAAAATATTTAAATCCTAATTTTTCCATATAACTATTTTTAAATTGATTTCTACCATCAAAAAATATGTATTTATTTAATAAAGATTTAATTCTGTTAAAATCAGGACTTCTAAATTCTTTCCATTCAGTAACTAATACTATAGCATCAGCATTTTCTAAAACAGAATATTTGTCTGAAAAATAATTCACATCCCAATCTTTTAAATAGAAAGATTTAGCCATGTCCATTGCTTTAGGATCATAAGCATTAATAGTAGCCCCATTATTTAATAATTCTTTAATTAAAACTATTGAAGATGCTTCTCTCATATCATCCGTTTCAGGTTTAAATGATAATCCCCAGATAGCAAAAGTATAATCACTTAGATCTTCACCAAAATATTCCTTGATCTTATTAACTAAATAATATTTTTGATTTTTATTAATATACTCTACACTTTTTAATAATCGTGGATCATAACCTGCATCAGTAGCTGTTTTTATTAAAGCAGTTACATCTTTAGGAAAACAACTACCACCATATCCACAACCAGGATATAAAAAGCTAGAACCTATACGTGAATCACTACCCATTCCTTTTCTAACATCTTCTACATTTGCTCCTACTTTATCACAAATATTAGCCATTTCATTCATGAAAGAAATACGATTTGCTAGCATACTATTTGAGGCATATTTTGTCATTTCAGCACTACGTAAATCCATTTGTATAAATCGTTCATGATTTCTAGTAAAAGGCTCATATAATTCTTTCATATAATCTATAGCATCTTCATCATCAGCCCCAATAACAACTCTTTCAGGCCTCATAAAATCATTTACAGCATTACCTTCCTTTAAAAATTCTGGATTAGAAACTACAGTTACTTTAAAAGATTCACCCCTATTTTTGAGTTCATCTAGTATTATTTTTTTAACATTATCTGCTGTTCCAACAGGAACTGTAGATTTATCAACAACAATCATGTCTTTAATAATTGTTTGACCAATTTGTTTAGCTACTTGTATAACATATTTTAAATCAGCACTTCCATCTTCACCCATTGGAGTTCCAACAGCAATAAAACATGCATCAGAATTATTTAAACCTTCAGATAAATCTGTAGTGAAATGTAAATTTCCTCGTTCATAATTCTTAATGATTAAATCTTGTAAACCAGGTTCATAAATGGGCACTATTCCTTTTTTCAATGAATTGATTTTTTCTTCAATAACATCAACACAGTATACTTCATTACCCATTTCAGAAAAGCAAGTTCCAGTAACTAATCCAACATAACCTGTTCCAATAATTGTGATATTCATAAATCATTCTCCTAAGTTTTTTAAATTAATAAT
>SUTP01000001.1 GCA_015062815.1 Methanosphaera stadtmanae
ATTGTAGTTACTCAGGATAATGTGGATGAGATATTTGGGGGTGAAAGTTACACATTAAGTGATGATGTAAATGAAGGGGACACCTTGAACTTCCAGGGGCTTATTGATAAAGAACATTCTTTAGTTATTAACAAACCTATAACTGTAATTTCTTCTACAAAAGATGCAGTTATTAATTTACATACTGAAGAAGTTTCGGGTTCTAATCCTGAAAAATGTTTTGTAATTAATAATGGGGCCTCTGGTTCTATCATAAGTGGTTTACACTTACAGAATACTGAATGTTGGGTATTTAACGTATACAATACTACTCTTTATAACATGACTATGTATGTTAAAGATGCTCGTATTGGTTCCGGTGTTGGTCAAACTGCACTAAGATACTGTAATAATGTAACCATTGATAATTGTCATATTTACACAGAAAATAATGGTGGATCTGCAACATTTGTATTGACTGCTTGTAACAATTGTACGATAGTTAATTCAACAGTTGAAGGTCAGGGAAATACTGGTAACATTTTATTTGTGGGTAATCCATATAATACGGGGGATAAACCTGCTGGTTATGAAATAACTAACTTTGACAATAGAGTTATAAATTCTACATTCACTACTTCTTATAGTTATGCTAATCTGTTACAAAATATGGCTACCCGTACATTAATCCAGGGAAATAAGTTCTATTCTGGTAGTAATGTTCAGGCAGGTACAAATGGTACATTGATTGATAATGAATTTTACAGTACTGTAAGTGTCAATATGGCTGCAAACTGTGTTGCTCATGGTAACATACACTATGGTACAGGTTCTGCAACTATAAATGCAAATGCTCAAGTATACAACAACACATTATATACTACAACTATCTCCGGTGCTGGTGTATTATTTGAAAACAACACCATTAAGGGTAGACTTACAGTTAACCAGCCAACAAATGTAGAAAACAACAACTTATATGATGTTCAAGTTAATTCAAATGGTAGAAATTCAAATATTACAAACAATAATGTAACCGGTACAATCACATCAGCTGCAACTAATGTAGTTATTGATTCAAACAATATTACAACAACTAATGATAATACTATTGTTGTAACAGGTGCAACCAACAATGTAACCCATAATATATTATATACCAGAACTAAAGCTGGTGTTGTAACACTTAAAGTAAGAGATGATACAACAGTTGAAGCTAACACTCCGGAATCTGGTGAAGTATTTGTATTAACTGATGAAACTTATTCAACATTCTTTGACAATAATGGTAATCTTATAAATACAAATGTTAAAAATTATTCAACCTTAATATTAAACGGAACATTTAATGATAAAATATTCAAATTTGATGATATTATATTATCCGTTAATGGTGATCAAGCAGTTATTAATAATGGATATATTTCAACAGAAAATGATGCAATTATAGCACTAGAAAATGTAGTATTCAACAATACCAAGGAAGGTATTCAAAATAGTGTATTATTAAACACTGATGGTAACCTTGTTAGAAATGTAAAAGTATACCGAACTTCAAATAGTGGTATTTCTCGTGAAATAATGGTAAATAGTGACAAAAACATTATCATATCAAACACATTTGATTTAAGTATTCCTGCAGAAATTATTGATTATAGTGAATATCCATTTTCAATGGCTAATAATAGTGCAATAAGTGTAACTGGTTCAGAGAACACTATAAATTCAAACAGTATAACTATAAGAAACACTACAAATGGTTTTGGTACCATATCTGTTATTGACTTAGCAAGCAGAACCAAAAGCATGTACAACACTGTAAACTCTAACACTATTGTAGTAGAAGGTTCAGGATACATATATGGTGTAAATCTTGGTGCTAACACAGAAAAGAATACAATCAATTCAAACAATATTAAGTTAACTTCTGATGTATATACTGCAGGTATTCAAATAGGATACTCTCCTGCACAAAACAATACAATTAATTCAAACACTATAACTCTCACAAGCCCAATAGCTTATGGAGTACTTGCAAGTGCTTCTGGTGGAAATGTAACAGGTACTACAGTTAATTCAAACAGAGTATATATTTCAGCTAATCAAGGTGTTGGAATTGAATTATGTGGTTCAACACCAGAAACCATTAAAAATACAACAATCCAAGGTAACACAGTAGTCGTTGATGGTAATTACAGTATGGGTATAGCAGTAGCAGGTAGTGATATTAGACTTCTAACAAACACTATAACAGTAACAGGTACAACAAATGATACTGATGGAACATCATATGATATAATTAAACCTACAACTGCAGGTTTAATAATGTTTAATTCAGAAAATATTGAATCATACAACAACACCATAACTGCAGTAAATGGTGCAAACATAATCTTAAACGGTACAAGTAACTCCAAAGTAATATCAACACTCGATAATAAAGCAAGATATATTAATGCGGAAAATAATGCAAACATAGTATTACACAATTCAAACAATAACATTATTGATACTCAGAAATCATACACCAACAATCATTATGCAATAATATTAATCAGTTCATCAAACAACAATATTACTCATAATATCCTTAATGCAAGTAATATTAATGGTGGAGACGATGCAGTAATCATGGATGAAAACAGTGTAGGCAATTACTTCTACAACAATACTCCATCATTTGTTTTATTAACAGATGAAACATACTCTACATTATTTGATGAAAACGGTGTTTACAAATTCCCAGCAGGAGTAGATCTATCACTAGCAGGTGACTTACACGACAAAGATTTAATCTTCACAAACAATGTAACATTTGTAAACGGTGGAAACTATACAATATACAATGGTTCAATCATAATAAAAGATGTGGATGGTCGAAGATACGATAACAGATTTGTAAACATCTTTGACATAAACATAAACAACACAAACAAACAAGCATTAATTGATAACACTTCAACAACACAACAAAGAAACATCCAATTCTATGGTGGTTCAATAACTGTAAATGGGGATGACATAGTAGCAATAGAATCCGTAAAAAGTCCAATAACATATGCAGTAGTAGACATTCAATATGCAACAATAATTACAAACGGTACAAATGTATTAGTTGCAAAAATGACAAGAGATTCATATACTCAAAATGATTACCTTTATTTAAAATACTGTAACTTTACAAGTACAGCAACAGGTAAAAACAAGATAGTGGAAGTATCCAATGTAAACATAGACATACTTAATAATAATATAACCATGACTGGTGGTAATGTAACGATATTCGATGGAGATAATGTATTTGCAAACGCTGAGTTCTTCATGGACAACAACATAAACGTTACAGGAGACAATATAAACTTAATCATATTAAATAGTGGTAGAGGAAGTGATCCTACAATAGGAGATAACAAGATATATGCTTCAAGTAGTAATCCTGTAAAAATTGTTGAAATAACAAATACTGGAAATTCATATGTTGGACAAGGAAGATATTCATATGCATATTACAATTATCCAAACACAATCATTGTAGATGCAGAAAATGGTGAAGTACCACTAATAAACATTCCTCAAAACGGTTATGTCAGAAACAACTTTATAATGTCCAAAGACTTATACGGAAATGAAGCAGTAAATGCAACAACATTATCTAATAATACTCCAACAAAACCAACCATAAACCTCACAGCACCAGAACAAGCCAGAGTATTAGATGAAATAACAATCAACGTAACAGTAGAAAATGCAACAACAACATATGGTATGATACTTCTAAAAATAAATGACATAAATGTTGCAAACAGCACAGGAGATACATTAACATATACACATATTCCAGTAACTAATGAAACATTAAACATAACAGCAGAATATGTATACAATAATGCAGGATTTACATCAAGCACTGATAATGCAATAGTCACTCTTGAAAAATTGGATGATACAATAACTTTGGATGTAAACAGACCATTCCTCAATGAAAACTTAACAATTACTGGAACACTCACAGATGAAACAGGTGTAGCAATAAATAATAGGACTGTCACAATTGATGTAAATGGTAACAAAGTTAATGTCACAACAGATTCTGAAGGTAATTATAACTACATAACAACACCAATAGAAGGAAACAATACAATAACAGTTAACTTTGATGGTGAAAGTGTATATATTTCAAAAGAAGAAACAAAAACAGTATTTGTAGTAGACTTGGAAAAATACTTACAAGTTGATGATTTAAACCAAACAGTACAAGATCTTAACAAAACTATACAAGAACAAAATCAAACTATAAATGATCTTAACAAAAATATACAAGAACAAACTGATAAAATCAATGAATTAAATAATAATTTAACTGAAGCTAATAATAAGATTGATGAACAAAACAAAAGTATACAGAATTTAACTCAACAAGTAGCTGATGCAATGGCAAATATTGAATCACTAACAAATACAGTCAATGACTTAATAAATAAAAATAAAGAATTAGAAGAAATCATCAAAGAGATGAATAAAACAACACCAAAACTAAACACAACAATCACTATAGATAATGTCAATGCTAAAGTTGGAGAAATTACCACAATAACTGCATACATTAAAGACCAAAACGGTGAACCAATCACAAGTGGTAAGGCAATATTTAAAATCAATGGTATAACACTTAAAGATGAAAATAAAAACACAATTTATGCATACATAACTAATGGTACTGCAAGTATTAAATATAAAGTTCCAATGGGATGGATTAAAAATACCACAACAATACAAGTAGTATAGTCAAAAACTTAATTATTAATAATGAACTCTTCTAGCCAGTTTTCATAATAGGACTCATTTTTTATAATTTTATAATATTCTATTTGAAATATAAGTTTTAAATGTTCAATATCTTCAATATATGTGGTTGATACTATTCTTTTCATTGATTTCCATACTTGTTCTATTGGATTTAAGTGAGGTGAATAAGGTGGTAAGAATATTAATGTTATATTCATTATTTCACAAGCTCTTTGAAATTTAATTGATTGATGAGTTGTATAATTATCTAATACCATTGCAATAGGTTTTTCTTTACTAATCCAACTTTCTACTCCTGATTTTTCTAGATTATCTAAAATTTGGTCTTCCGTTTCATGTTTGATTTCAATGGTTTTGGGAGTTATTTTATTAATATCTAATTCTATACCATGGATTAATTGTTTTTCGGTTAGTTTATTGTTTTTTATTCTTTTATTTATTTTATTTTTAAATTCTTCACTTGAAATTTTTTTATTATCTTTTATTTGTTGAATTATGTTTTTTTCATCTAAATTTGAATTATAGACTGCTTTATATAATGTTTCTTTTATATCTTGATTTTCCATATTTATAATTCTAATATCTGCCATATATTGTATCATGGAAACGATTTTTGAATTATCAATGAATTTTAATAATGAGTTACCATTAATTGCTTGAAATCCAACTGTATTTACTCTGTATTTTCTAGGATTTTTGATTATTTTTCCTTTATCTTTTGTATAAACAAGTATTTTTGCAGAATTTGGTAAATTTTGGGCTGATGTTTGATCCATAAATCCTATGATAAAATCATCTAATGTTATTCCATTAGTTTTTTTTTAACTGTAATTGAGCATCAGGTGGTGTTTTATCATATTCTGGATAAGGTTTCACATAACTAAAACCTAATTTATGAGCAATAATTCTAACTTGTTTATAACTATAATTAATTTCAAAACGTGCTAGTATTAATTCATGAAGCTTTTCAGTAGTTAAATAATCCGTATTCAACATTAATTCTTTTAATTCAGCTTTATCTTCATTAGATAATAAGGATGGTCTTCCAGCATTATTTTTATATCTTAAAAATTCCATTCCTTCTTCATTCCATTGAGCCAACCACCTATAAGCACTAGGTACTGAAATATCAACTATGTCAGCTACTTCTTCTATATCTTTTCCTTTATAACAAGCACGAATAAAATAAAGTTTATCTAATCGTTTTACTTCAATTTCAGCTTTTTTAATTTCTTCATTTAATTTGTTAAGTTTTACATGTTTAACTATTTTAACTTTAGGTTCTGTAGTCATAATATTATATTTATCATATCTCATTATTAATAATTAGGTTTTTGACTATATGTTATTATTTATTGAACGATACTTTCTTGTATATGTTATTCCTTTCTATGTTAAACTAATATATTATGTTAATGAATTCATTTTATTAAAATCAACATCTAAATATTTAATATTTTGTAGTCAAATAGGGTAGGGATGTCTGGTAAATTTATTAATATTTTTTTTTCTTCAGTAGAACTTGGTGGATATTTTTTGTCTAAATGTTTTGAACAACAGAGTTCTGTTAGATATCTTGATTTTCATTGAATAAGTTCATATATAAGGTATTAAATTAAAATTTGAATTGTTTAAAAATTAAAAAACACAAATATTCTTTGTGATTTGTATTTTATAGGTGGGGATAATTTTACTAAACATATAACATATAATATTGAATAGAATATCTAAAATTTTTTCTTGGGTAACTAGTATTTGGTCTTTGTCTTTGGAAACTGCTATATAGACTGTATTTATCATTTATGTATCTATCTTTTAATATTATATTGTATATTCTTATTTTTTTTGATTAGTTTTATTTTTTCATGTTATTTTATTTTGGTTTATTATTTTCATATTTTTTATAATGTGTTATTTTCATATTTTTCATATTTTTTTTATTTAATCTTAATTGTATTTTGTTTAATTTTTTTCATGTTATTTTATCGTTTTGTTTATTTTATTTTTTTTTAAATTTTTATTCTTTTTATTTTTTTGTTTACTATTTTTTGGTTTTTATTATAAATTTTTTATTTCTTTTTGTTTGATAATTTTAAAATATTAGAAATTATATATATTATTCTGTCATGTCTGTTAAGTTTTATTAATGGATTAATACATTAAGTAATTTTTACTTAATCTGTAATGGATATCTTGTATTAAAATGTGACTGCCTGGTACGAGGGTTACTTGGGGAGGGATGTTGGTAATCTACCTGTGATCTGGAGAGTTAGTAAACAGGCAATATTTTTTAAAAAAAGATGATTTTGGGGGAGTTTATTTCCTAGAATTTATCTAAAATATCTTTATATACACTTTTGAGTGGTTCTTCTGATTTTTCATATACTTTTTTGAGTATTAATTCTGGTGTACTATTTGCTAGATAATTTATTTTTGGTGTTCTATCTACTATTAAATTATATTCTTCATCAAGGCCTTTTGCTTCAATTCCGTCTGTTCTAATTTTATTATTATCGGTTCTTTTTAAGATTTCTCTAGCCATATGTGTAACTATAACAGCATATGATTTTTTATTTTGTATATGTTCTATAAATCCTATAATTATTTTAACTGCTGCTTCAAGTTCTGTTATTGATTCAAGTTCATCTATTAATATTAATTTTTTATCATCACCTACTGTAACGGGTATAAATGATGTAAGGAATGTTTCAAATGCACCTGCATTTAATGAGTGTTTTTTAGTAAAATAATATAATTCATTTGTTTTTGGTAATGTTGCTTTTGTTGAACATACTCCCAGACCCATGTGTGCCATTATGGAATGTTGTGCTAATGTTTCTAATAATGTAGTTTTTCCTCCACTGTTTGCTCCTGTTAGTAATATTATATTATTTTTCTTATCTAGTTCGTAGTTTATTTTTTGCATTTCATTTTGTGTTATTTTTTCTTCTTGTTTTAAATTTAAATGAAGGCTGTTTTCTAGTTTATATTCGTCCTTGAATTCTGGAATAGTTAGTTCATAATATTTACAAAAACTTGCTAGGGCAAATGGATAATCATAATGAATTAATTCTTCGGTTTCTTTTATTACTTGTTTTTTATATTTCTCGAGTATTGCTGAAATATCAATCTGTTTTTCATATTCCTTTAAATGGAAGCTTGCTTTTTCTTTTTCTTGTACTCTTTCTATTTCATTATAATCAATTTCTAATGGATATTTAACAATAAATGGATCTATAATCATTCCGGTTTTATCCGTAATTTCTTCTTTAGCATTACTCAATACTTCTTCAAATATTGTCATAATTTTTGGAGGTAAACTTTCGTTATTGAGTAGTTGTAGTATTTCATTACCTTCAAGTTCAATATTTTTAATTGATTCTTTTATTATATTATTACAGTTATCTTTTATATCTTCGATAATTTCAGTTATTTCAATATTATTTGTTTTTATTGTGGTGTTTAATTTATCTAAACTATCTAATACTTCATTGATGCATGTTTCAAGACCTAAATATTGTCTTAATTTCATAACATTTTCCAGAATTTCTTTATTTTGTTTATAATATTCAATTATTATATTTGGTTGAATTTCTGAATCAGTACTTTGGTTTGATATTGTAACTACATTTATAGCATCTTCAGGTTCAATGTTATAGTTATTATATACATAAATTACAAATTCAAATTCATCAAAATTAACATGATCTTCTAGAGCAAACAAATTGCAATATTTATTTAATCCTCTTTCAATCAAGTTTAGATAATCATCATAATCCTCACAACAAATTGCATAAACATCATTAAATTTTGGTTTTATGTCGGTTTTCAACGGTTCAATATTTTCATATAAACTTCTTATATAATCATAATCGAGTTGACTGGTATTATTTAAGGTATTTGTTATTAAATTGTTTGTTTCACTTATCTGTTCGTAATTGGTTGTAGGACTAAGAAGTAATATCCTATTTCTTGAATATGCAGTATTGGAGAAGTCAAGAATTCTTTCTATAATATCATCATAAATATTCTGAGCTTGACTAGTTTTTAAAAAATTAGAGGTATCATTTCCTTGAACATATTTAACTATTTCAAGAGCTTTTTTCTGACTTAAACCTGAAATATTCATTAATTTATCAATATCATAGTTATTCATTGATTCAATAAAATTATCATAAGAGCCATATGTTTGAATAATTTTATTTACTAATTTTTCACCCACACCCTTTAATTGTTCTAAATTAGTTATGTTAACACACCCTGCATATTCTAAAACTTTAAAAAATTTTTCTTATCATATACTATGCTCTTTCTAATATAAAAATTAATTTTGATAATATGTATGGTATAAAAAATACTATTAAATATTTAAAAATAAATGTATTATTATGGATTTTATAATTTATGTAATACTTTTACTATTGAGTGGTTGTTTTGCCGGATTGATGGCAGGATTGTTAGGTATTGGTGGTGGGGTAATATTAACTCCAATTCATTATTTTTTATTATTATCTATTGGTGTGAATTCTAGTTTAGCATTACATATTGCCTTTGCCACAAGTCTTGCAGTAATTCTTGTGACAATGATTAACAGTACACGAGAGCATAAGAAAAATGGTTTTGTTGAAACTGAACACTTAAAATTAATGTTAATATTTGGTTTTATCGGTGCAGTTATAGGTTCAATAATCTCAACGCATACAGATGTATATCTCTTAAAAATATTTTTTGGATTTATGTGCTTATTTAGTGTATTGAATATGTTATTAATAAAAAATCCGGAAAATTATGATAATATTAGTCATAGTAAAAATGCACATCTTATTCTGGGATTATCTGCAGGATTACTATGTGGTTTGTTAGGTGTGGGTGGTGGAATAATTATGATTCCTTCATTAACAATTCTACTTAAATATCCTACTCATAAGGCAATTGGAACTTCTAGTGCAACAATAATAGCCACAAGTCTTGGTGGTCTAATAACTAATATTATATTGGGATGGAATGTATCAGGACTTCCACCTTTTTCATTAGGTTATGTTAATTTAACTCAGTTTGTATTCTTAACCATAACTAGCAGTATAGTATCAGTTCAAGCAGCTAAATTGTCTAAAAATATAAATCCTAAAATATTAAAAGCTTCTCATATCATAATAGTTTTATATATGGGACTAAAAATGGTGGGATTAATTTAAATACCCTAAAAAAGGTGGGGAATTATTTTTTATAAATTCCTTTTTCAAAATTTCCTTTAAAGAATTCTTCATATTCAATTAATTTCAGTGTACTTTTCTTGTTCATTATTTTTTCTTTCATATATTCAAGTGTTCTTACAAAGTCACTTAATTCAAAGAATCTAAGATCTAAATTTAAATATTTTATATTCGTATCATTAAATTTTTCAAGTTCATCTGTTAAATTTAATATTCTATAGTCAATGATGTGTGTATGATTATTACAATCTTGAACTACCTTAAATTCATGACCTCTTTTGTCAACTAAATAGTAATAATCAGTTTTATCGTCATTAATGATATCTTCAAAATTATCTTTTGTAATCATTAATTCTACTATACCAAAGATTGTATATTCTAATTCAGTTTTAGCATTATATTTAAATGTTTCTAAGTTACTTATGGATAATTCATTAGATAATGTTAATCTTTCAAAACCCGGATTATCTGATAATTTATTTATAGAATAATTATTGTAGATATTTAAATTATTTCCATAACAACCCTCAATATTATTTGCTATTCCAATCGAATCTGTTTGAAGTTTAATGTCTATATTTTCAGATTCAAGTTTATTAAGAATCTTTTTTATTGGATTTATGTAATCATCCAGCAGTAATGATGGTAAAATCCAAACTAATTGCTTATTTTTATCTAAAATATTATGAACTTTAAATAAATCTTGATAAATATTTTCACAGTACTCATTCATTGAATTATAATGATAACTCAAATCTAGATAAACTGTCTCAATAAAATCATAATTATTAATTTTTTCTACTTGTTCAAATGTATTAACGTAGACATTGTATTGTTTTTCTTTAATTAATATTTCATTTTCTGTAAAATAATTAGTTTTGAAAGAATTTATATTATTTTTCACTTCATTAATCTTTTCTTGAGAAGGAATGTATGAATTCATAATCAGGTTATCTATTTTCTCAATTAAGTTTCTTCTAACATCATTTAATGTGGATATTGGCATGAATAAATTATCTTCAAAGTTTTCGAAACTAATATTTTTGATTGTGTAATTGGTATTTCCAGTTTTTAGGAATTGTTTTTTTATTGTGTTTTCGCTTAGTGGTTTATTATTAGCTTTTTCAAATTTTCTTTTGCTCGTGTAAATGACTGGATTTTCAAGTTCATCACAAGTGCATTTAACTAACATTTTCTTGTTGTTATCTACTGATATTGTTAAGTAAAGTGGTATTTTATGGACATGTTTTTCATTTATTATTGCTTTGGTATTATCCTGCAGGTATTTTGAATAAGTTATATAGACCATTGAATCAATTTCAATAGGAATATTTTTTTCCATCAAAATAGTAACATTATTTTTTGACTGAGATAAAATTTTACTAACATACATTCCAGTACTTTTATTCTCAAATTCAAATTTTAGACCATCACCATTAACAATCTTAGTAGGATAACGTTTATCTATAAATTTAATAGTCACCTTTTTATTATCTTTTTTAGTTACCTTACCAATAGGATAACCTTGACTTCCAGAACGAACTCTACTAACAACTTGACTAGGATTATTCTCCATAATATAACCACTAGTCAAACCTCTATTAAATGCAAGATTAATTAATAAAAAATCATCATCATTAGATTTACCATCAATAATATTACGGTAAGCATGGGTAATAGATGAAACATATTCTCTGGATTTCATTCTCCCTTCAATTTTAATACAATTAACTCCAGCATCAACTATTTTGGATACTTCATTATATGTGCATAAATCTTTTGTACTAAGCAAATAATTACTATCTTCAAGAGGAATATGATAACTGTCTTCAAAAACGTATCTCATACGGCATGGTTGAGCACATAAACCTCTATTACCACTACGACCACCTAAAAAAGAGGACATTAAACATCTACCTGAATAACAGTAACACAAAGCCCCATGACCAAATACTTCAATATTAATATTTCCATCATTATCTTTTAACTTAGAAATAATATTTTTAATTCTTGAAATAGGAACTTCTCTAGAAATATTAGCATTATCAAAGCCAATATCATTCAACCATTTAACAAAAGAATAATCATAAATAGTCATTTGTGTAGATGCATGTAAACTCAAATCTGGAATCAATTCATGAATAATATTTCCTAAACCTATATCCTGGATAATAACAGCATCAACACCATGAGAATATAAGTAAAAAATATAGTCAATAACATCTAACAATTCTTCTTCTAAAATAGAAATATTTACTGTAACAAAAACTTTAACATTATATTCATGACAAAAAGTAATGGCCTTTTTCAATTCATCAAGATTAAAATTATCAGCATAACCTCTAGCACCATAATTAGTGCCAGATAAATAAACATAATCAGCACCACTAAAAATTGCACTATCTAAAATATCCAAAGAACCAACAGGTGATAAAATTTTGCATTCATGTGAAGTCATAAAATTCCTCCAAATAAAAACTATTACTATATTTATTCATGAAACTATAAGTAAATCTTATTAGAAAATTTATATTATAACGAACACAGGATTTTAAAAAAATGTACATAGTATTAGAAGGAATTGATGGAGTAGGAAAAACCACACATATAACTTATTTAAATCAATGGCTTGAATCAAAAGGATATATTGTTGAAAAATTAGTTGAACCCACCGATTCAGAAATAGGAAAATTAATAAGAAAACAATTATCCAATCCTGAAATTATCACAGACACCAATCAACAAATATTATCATTACTGTTTGCAGCAGATCGTTTAACATTAAAAAAGAAAATAGCCAATACAAAAAAAAGTAAAGAAAGAATATTGATAAGTGACAGGTCATTTTATTCAAGTATAGCATATCAAAATAATGAATCAATAAGTAAAGACTGGATATATGATATAAATAGGTATATGCCACGACCAGACCTGACAATAATACTGGACTTAGATCCAAAAGATGCAATACGTAGATGTGATGGAACAGATACGTTTGAAAACATTAACTTCCTTAAAAAAACAAGAAATGGTTATAAAAAATTATTAAAGTATCCTAACACAATAAAAATAGATGCAACACCTTCTAAATCAGAAGTACAAGAAGAAATACAAAAAGTAATTGAAGAAAAATTAAATATTTAATTTTTTTTTTTAAAAAAAATAGAATAAGGGCGTTTAAATACCTAAACGTTCTTGTATACGGTCAACCAAGTAATTAAAAGCATCATTAATTTCAGTTAATTGTCCATGTAATTGAGGGCCATCATTGGACTGTTTAAGTTTTACATCAAACTTATCTACAGCATCCTTAATTTCAGAAACAGTAGGGCCAGGTGGTATGGTCACATCAAGTACATGTTTACTTGCTTTACGTAAATCTTCAAGTTCACCTTCAAATAAAATTATACCCTTATCAGTTTGTAACATATTCAAATGATATTTTTCAATCATTTCATCTACTTGTCGAGGTTGCATGCCTGATAAAACACGCATAGTATGTTTAACCATTTTCTCACCTTAATTATTTGCCATATATTCTCTTGCTGGTTCAAATTTTTCAATTAAATATTTACTAACAGTATTTTTAAGATCCATAGGATGTAATTCTTCATTTTCATATATTTTTAATAACTCTTCTTCACTAACTTCTAAATTACCACCAAATTTTTCAGGTCTTTCTATTAACATTTTTTCATGAGTATCAAAAATATAATAATGTGCCATTTCAATAACAGGATTATCTTCAGTAACTCCTGTAGGACAGAAACTTTTGTTAACTTTATCTTTTATAACTTTTGGTTCATCATCAATAGCTATGAAATTACCTTTACTACTGCTCATTTTATCAGAACCATCAGTTCCATGAATAAGAGGTATATGAATACATACAGGGGCTTGGAATCCTACTTTAGGTAATACTTCTCTAGCTAACATATGAATTTTTCTTTGTTCCATTCCACCAACAGCAACATCAGCATTTAAATCATGAATATCATATACTTGCATAATTGGATATAATGCTTCAGCCACATTATGAGTTTCCCCTCTTGAAATTTGTGCCATACTCCTTTGTGCTCTAGCAATAGTAGTATCTTTAGCAATTTCAAATACCTGAGAGATATAATCAAATGTTAATCTTTCGGAACCTAATACAAATTCAGTTGTATCCTCATTTAAACCTAAAGCTTTAAAACACTTTATATTATAATCAGATGTTTCTTTCAATTCTTCCATAGTACCTTTTCCATTAAGAAAAGCATGTAAATTAGCAATGAATATTTTTATTTTAAAACCTGCATCCTGTAAAGCTTTCATCTTTTTGATTGTTAATGCATGACCAAGATGTATTTTACCAGAAGGTTCAAAACCAACATAAGCTGTTTTTTTATCTCTTCCCATTAATTCTTTTAATTCATCTAATTCGATAATTTCTGCAGTATCTTTAGTTATGGCTTCTAATTTAGAATTCATATCCATTTATTTTCCTCCAAATTCTGTTAGTATTTTTTAATTTATCTATTAATAGTTATTTATATTGTTTAAAAGTAATAACTTTAATGACTATTGTGGTATGATATATAATTTTTCACCGATTTTAATTACATTAATCTCTTGACCCATTTCAAAATTATTCATATATTCTGATTTTTTAAGTTCAACAGTTTGATAACTGTCCGGATCAAGTATTTGAACTTCAGTAGGTGTTAAATTAGTTATTATAGTTTTTTGAATATCTGAATTACTTCCTACTTTTTTAATTTTATCATATTCTTTCCAACTGATAGCTTCAGATTCTTCTCTTTCCAGATTGATTCCACTAAATTTATGGCTACCAATTTTTTTAATTTGTAAAATATTATTTTTATAAGATATAAAATCATTTTTATGGAATGATGCAAGTCTTACAGATATCCAAGAACGGTATAAATCTTTACTACGTGATTTGTCACGACCCACAATTTTACGAGATTCAGTAATTACTCCCCCAAATTGTTTTTGCATGTTTAAAGCAATTTTATGTGCAGCATTATAAGAACCTATCTGATAATCAATACCCTCTTTAAGAACAACTCGCTCTGCAACATAAGCAAGTTTATTGGTTTGACATAATCTTTGAATTTCATTGGCCATGAATTCATCACTAGCTTGAATTTCATCTTCTTCAAGTTTACGGCCATCAGCTCTTAATTGTATTACTGCTTCATAATAACCTGAATTGAATTTACTACAATTAGGACAAACACCCATTTCAACTTTAACATCAATACGGTATTGTTCTTCTATTCTTTCACCAATTATATTTCCATATACATGTAAAATACATTCATAAACAGTTCCACGATTATTAATAATCTCAGTTTCTATGAATACATCTTCTAATTTTTCATTAATATCAATATCTTTTTGTATTGCATCATTAATTATTTCATCATCATAGTAACCAGTTTGGACCCATTTTTCATGTTTTAAAGTTGAACCACAATGTGAACATACAGTAAATGTGGTGTATTCAGGAACTTTCACAGCTTCAAAGTCTTTAAGGTAACAAGATTTACAAAGACCATCATATAATTCTTCTTCACTGTTACATAGTAAACAAAACATAGTATCACCTCGCATAGTTTTTATAAAAATTAAATAAGTTTTATGAATTATTTCGTTAATAAAATTAGTATAGTATTATAGTTGGTGTAATAAAAAAAGTATAATAGTAATAATACTATTATAATGATTTAAGTGGTGCTCTTGCTCCACAAGCACTACATTTAAGCATATCAATACGGTCTTCACGTACAATAGCTGTATCGGGTCTGTTACATTCATGACACATTACAAAGTTATCAACATATTCTTTTATACGATCATTTATAACATAATGGGTAAATTTACCTTGTAATATTGCACGGTTTCCTTCAACATTTCCAGAAGTACCTAATTCTCTTAATAAATATTTAAGTACATGTTGTGGGTCTCGGTTTAATGTATTTGATACATCACCAAAGTTTTTAATGATTGTACGATTACCTTGAATAACAGAATATCCTTTAGGTATTTTAAATCTTTTGTTTTCAAATATTTTATCTGGTAATTGTTCGTATGCTTTATCTAATAATTGTTCATATTCACGAAATTCAGCATCTGTTTTTGGCATTAAAAGTTAGCCTCCCTTTTCTTTTAAATTAATAATTAAATTATCATGACATATTTTAATATTTTTTTTGAATTAAAATATCCTATTATATTATATCTGTAAGTAATTATTATAATAATTTTACGAAATAATATATGCACATGAAATTAATTATACAACTTTGAAGTGATCTGCAACTGGTTGGAATATAACACCTTTGGTGTTGAGCATATTGATTAGTTCATCAATTTTAGCTTCAGTCATATTATATTTATCAGCTAATTCTGCATATACAATATTTTTCGGTGCATTACCACCATATTCATCAGATAAATCTTTAATTATATCAATTACAATATTTATTTTATCTCTTTCAGATTTAGATGTTCTTCCTTCAACTTTATCAATATCTACTTTTCCTGTATCTGGATCATAACCCACTTGTTTCATACAGTTTTCTTGAAGTCGAATAGCTCTTTCAGCATCTTCTCGGGTAACATCATCGCTAAGTCTAATACGGGCACTAGACTCTGCAAGACGTACAAGAGCTTCTAATTGACGAGCAGTAATAGGAACTGGTGATTCTTCATCTATAGCTCCACTACGCATTGTCACATAGAAATCTTGTAAAGCTTCAGCTGCTTCTTGGGTAAGTGTAGGTTGCACACTTCTTCTAGCATAAGCGATGTATTTACGCATGAATTCAGGTTCAATTTCGTAAGGTACATTATGTTCTTGATGTATTTTAAGAATGTGTCCAGCAAGAGAGTGGTCACGTTCAGCATTAGGTTTATCCTCAATAATAAATATTAAATCAAAACGTGAAAGAATAGGTGAAGGTAAATCAATTTGTTCAGCAATTGATTTATATCTATCAAATCTACCAAATTTTGGGTTAGCAGCAGCAAGTACACTACAACGACTGTTAAGAGTAGCCATAATTCCAGCCTTAGCAATAGATATTGTTTGCTGTTCTAATGCTTCATGTATTGCAGAACGGTCTTCTTCTCTCATTTTATCCAGTTCATCAACACACACATTACCTTTATCCCCAAGTACTAATGCACCTGCTTCTAAACTCCAACCACCTAAATCATCACGTACAGCAGCTGCTGTAAGTCCAACTCCACTGGTACCTTTACCACTAGTATAAATACCACGAGGGGCTAATTTGGATACATATTTTAATATCTGGGATTTACCAATACCTGGGTCCCCTACGATGAGGATGTGCATATCTCCACGAATACGTGTCTTATCATCTAATTCTTTAGCAGTTCCTCCAAATAATTGGAATGCAATAGCTTCTTTTACTTCATAATATCCTTGAATAGATGGTGCAGTGGAATTAATTATTTTATCATAAATATCAGGACTTTTTGCTAATTTAATGATTTTTTCTTCATCTTCTTCACTTATTTCTAATTCTTCAAACTCTTGTTCTAATGGTTCAATGTAATTACCATAAATATAATTATTGAATCTTTTAGTTCTTTCATCACGGACAGTTTTTAAGATACCTGTAACTCTAACTTTATCTCCAGGAGTAAGAGTATCTACCATATCATCTTCTAATATAACATTAATTTGACTTGGTTGATCTCCACCAGATAAATTTTCTAGAGGTTCTTGTACTTTCACTGTTTGAGTATCCATGTAACGTGATTCATCTTGTAATAGTTTAAATGATCTTCCACCACATTCATTACATACTGCAGGTTCATGTATAATATTAGAACTCTGAGGTACTTCATGCATTCTCATACAGCTTCGACACTCAAATACTGCTGTCATTATACGAGGATGAATTTCATCACTTTTACGTACAATACCATCAACTGCTATGAATTTTCCAATGTATTCACTTCTCAAATATCTTAAAGGTACATTATTACGTACGTTTTTGAATCTAACATTTAATTCAGCATTTTTACGCTGTGGATCAATATTGATAATTGATTTACTAGCAGCATCCAAAGTTTCTTCTGGTTTTTCAATTAATAAATCTGCTGTATCTGGGTCAAACATCTCTAAAGCATTATAATCTATTATTACAGATTTTTCTTCAGGATATTCATCTAATACTGCAAAAATATCATCTTTACATCGAGTACTAAAGAATTCTTCTAATCTTACGGTTGAAACTTTTTTATTATCTATTGGAGTCATATGATATAGTCTATTTAATTAATGATTTTTATATTTTTTACATGGATTTATTTTTTGAAAAATTGTTTTAATATATAATTATAATATAGTTAAATAGTCTAAATAATAAATTACATATTAACTAATCATTTGTTAGTATATGCAGAATATGAATCTTGTATTATTGTACTGATTTATTTAAGAGGTATAAAATGAAACGATCACGATTAAAATTATTTAAAACAACTTCATTAACAATTTCTTTATTGGGTGTAATCTTGATATTAATCACTATTGGAGTTATTGCTTATATTGGAGTATCTTCATTAACTAGTACAGTATCAGATACTGTTAGTAGTGGGGCTTCATATGATCAAATAACCAGTTTACAATCACAATATGCTAATACATCTAATAAATATTTATCATTGAATGAACAAATGATTAATTCTAACGATAATAATCTAAAATCACGATACAATGAAGGTAAATTGAAATTATCTGAAGCGAAAACCACAATTTCTTCATTAGAAACAAATAATGAATTGAGTGATGAGGAAATAAAAGCTAAAGTTGAATCAGTTCAAAATAATTTAAAAGAAGTTAATGAACTTTATAATCAGTTTGCTAGTTAAGATTATTCTTAACCTTTTTTTTTATTAATAAATTTATCATTTCTCGGAGTCAATATTAATTTCGATAAAATTATAAACAGGTATTATATTCTTTTTTTCATATTTAATTGATTATCAATAATGGACTACATTAAATTAGTATATTAAAATATAATCATATGTGCTAATTATATAATTACTGGAAATAATTTAAGTTCCATAATGAACTCAACAGTTACATTTAGTTAATTTATAAAAATAGGATTGTTAAAAAGAATATGGTAATGTGAATAATCCTATAGAATACTATCAAAAATTATGAGGAGTAATTTCATAGGATAATTGTATAATAATTATAAACATGATGTGTTCATTAACTATTTTTTATTTTTTTTAGGTCTAAATCCACGTGCAATCACATACATTTCAGAGCTACGTTTACGTGATGAATTTGGTTTTGTTGTTTTCACAGTTCTAAATTTCTTTTTAAGTTCTTTAATTAATTCTTGGTAAGCTTCTCCTTGAAATGCTTTGATTACAAGATTACCTTCAGGTTTCAAAATATTATCTGAAATATTAAGAACACTCTTTGCTAAATCATATGCTCTGAAATTATCTACATCTTTAACACCAGTTAATTTTGGAGAAGCATCTGATAATATTAAATCTGCTTTTCCGTTGATAATTTCAGTAATGGTTTCTTGTATTTCTTGTGTGGTGAAATCTCCTTTAACACCAATATAAGCATCATGATCTATTGGTTTAATATATTCTAAATCTACACTTATAACTTGACCAGTTCCTTCTTCTCCTATAATTTCACAAACTACTTGACTCCATCCTCCAGGAGCTGCACCAAGATCAACAACATTAGAATCAGCATTTAATAATTTATACTTTTTATTTAATTGTTTTAATTTATATGATGCACGTGATCTATAGTTATTCTTTTTTGCTAGTTTATAATAATGTTCTTTATCATGCTTTGCTTTCCATCTACTCATTAAATCACCTATATTTTAATAATTTTTGCTTCTAGGTTTGAATTTTCTATTTTTATTAACATAATTGAAGCTTCTGTTGAACGTGGTTGTGTAGGGCTGCCAGGATTTAGAAGTAAAACATCATTTACTTGTTTAATCAAGTACCTGTGTGTATGGCCTGAAATTAAAACATCAACTCCTAATTCTTTAGCTAAATAATATAATTGTTGTGTATCACCTTTTGGATAAACAGTTCCGTGGGTTAATCCTATTTTGATATTTTCTATTTTTATAACTTCAAAATCATTTAGTTCTGGATGATAATCACAATTTCCATTAACTGCTTTTACTGGAGCTATTTTTTTTAATTCATCTAAAACAGTTAATTCTTCTATATCTCCTGCATGTAATATTAAATCAACATCTTTGAATTCTTCAAAAACTTTTTTAGGAATATTAGTAGCACGATAAGGTATATGTGTATCTGAAATAACGCCTATTAACATAAAAAACCTCTAAAAAATATCATATATCCAAATGTAATTTATATATATTCTATGGTAATATATTTATGATTTATAATATTATTATTCCTCGTTATTTGAGAAAGTAATATGAAAAATTACACTATATATTTATATAATATTTTTGTTAATCATTGTAATAGGAATAAAATACATTAGTACAAAAATTTCTATTTTAATAAAAATTAATTATTACAATCAGGTGAGTTTTTATGAGTGAATTGATTATTTGTGAAAAGCCTAAAGTTGCTGAAAAAGTAGCTAAAGCTTTATCTGTTTCACCTACTAAAAATTCTTACAAACGAGTACCTTATTATGAAATGATTAAAGAAAATGGTGAGAAAACAATTGTTGTTTCTGCTGTAGGACATTTATTTTCATTAAAAGCTAAAAATAAGAAAGATAATAGATTATATGATGTTGAATGGGTACCTTTGTATGAAACAGATAAATCTAAGAAATATGTAAAAAATTATATTGATGCTATAAAAAAATTTTCTAAGGATGCAGATAGATTTATACATGCCTGTGATTATGATACGGAAGGTACATTAATTGGTTATAATGCATTAAAATATCTTTGTGGAAATGAAAGTATTGATAAATCTTTTAGAATGAAATTTTCTGCATTAACTAAAAAAGATATAATTGAAGCATATTCAAAAGCTTATCCATTAAAAAATGATCAAAGTTGGGCAGATAGTGGTGAAGCAAGACATGTGTTGGACTATTTATTCGGAGTAAATATATCAAAAGCAATGACGGATTCTGTATTAAAAGTAACAAATAGGTATGTTCAATTATCTGCTGGAAGAGTTCAAACACCTACATTAGCAATTCTTGAAGAACGTGAAAAAGAAATACGTGATTTTGTACCAGAACCATTTTGGGTTATCAAAGCTAAATTAAAGAAAGGTATTATAGCTGAACATAAAAAAGGTAAAATTTTCGATAAAAAAGAAGCTGAAAAAATATTAGAAAATTGTAAAGATAAAGATGCTCTAGTAACAAAAATTACCACAAGAAAAAGTAAAAAAAGTTTACCTGTACCTTTTGAATTAGGAACTTTACAATCAGAAGCTTATGCTCAATTTGGTTTCACACCAAGAAAAACTCAACAACTTGCACAGAATTTATATGTGGAAGGTTACACATCTTATCCAAGAACATCTTCACAAAAATTACCAGAAAATCTAGGATTATCTAATATTCTTGAACAATTATCTCAAAATCCTAAATTCAGTGATAAAATTCAACAGTTAAAAGAACCATTAAAACCTAATGAAGGTAAAAAAACTGATGAAGCACATCCAGCTATACATCCAACAGGTACTTTACCAAAAGAATTATCAGCAGATGCTCAAAAAATTTATGATTTAATAACATATCGATTCATCAGTCTTTTTGGTGAAGAAGCTGAAATGGAATCTATAAAAGTTAATTTAGATATAGGTGGAGAAGAATTTAACTTCTCAAGACAAAGAATATCAAAAGAAGGATGGTTAGCTTTAGATCCATACCAATATAGAAAAGTTAAAAATGAAGAATTCCCTGACATTAAAGAAGGAGAAAAAACTAAAGCTAAAGTACTTAGTGAAGAAAAAGAAACAAAACCTCCTGCAAGATATAATCAAGCTTCAATTATAAGAGAACTTGAAAAACGTGGTTTAGGAACAAAGTCAACAAGAGCGAATATAGTATCTATTCTTTATACAAGAAAATATGTTGAAGGTAAACAAATTACAGTTAATGAATTGGGACAAAGAATGATTAATACGCTTAATAAGTATTCAAAGCGTATTACTAGTGAAAAAATGACAAGGGAATTTGAAGAAGATCTTGAAGAAATTAAAAATGAAAAGTTAACAGAAAATACTGTAGTTTCTGAAGCAAAATCTGAATTAGATTCTATTCTTAATTCTATTGAAGATAATAGGGATAATATTGGTAAAGAATTATATTCAGCTTATGAACAAAGTAGAATTGTAGGTGAATGTAACTGTGGTGGTAATCTTATAATAATTTCATCTCCAAAAGGTGGAAATTTTGTAGGTTGTTCAAATTATCCTGATTGTAAGAAAACGTATTCTTTACCTGCAGGTGCTAATGTATTAAAAACAACTTGTGAAAAATGTGGATTACCATTGATTTCTTATGGAAAACCTAGACAAAGAGCATGTCTTGATTTTGAATGTGCTAATGGTGGTCAAAAATCAACTAATGATGTTGTAGGTAAATGTCCTGATTGTGGTAATGATTTAATAAAACGTATGGGGAGATATGGTGAATTCATTGGATGTACAGGATTTCCAAAATGTAGATTCACTTCATCCATAGCAGATTTTGAGAAATCTCAAAAAGAAGAAGAAGCAAAAGAATAACTTCTAATCTCCTCTTATTTATTTTTCGTGTATTCATATAACCTTTTTAATATTAACAATGTTCCTTCTTTATTTAAGTATTTATTTCCATTTTGTTCTTGAGAAGTATAAATACATGCTGGACATCCATTTTCACAATCACAATCTCTTACTAATTCATATCCCATTTTTATGATTTCCTTAAATAAACTAAATGCTTTATCGCTAAGACCTACACCGCCTTCAAAACTATCATAAATGAATATTGTAGCATTCATGGTATCTTCATGCATATTTTTAGTAACTCCTCCTAAATCATATGTATCACACATTACATGATATGGAGTTACAGATAAAATTATATTTTCAAGTCCTTGTAAACAACCTAAAAATGCCTCTTTAAATTTTTCTTCTGATGATAAAAATTCTTGTAATTCTTCACGAATTGAGTATGGTATCGTAAACCAAAAACCATTAGTTTTAAAATTAAGTGGAGGTAAATTTAGTTTTTTAGATCCAATAATTTTACTAAATTTTATCATATTGTATCTATCATATTTTTCGGTTACATTTAAATTTCCATAACTTAATTTAATTTCACTAATTGTTTCTTGTTTAATCTCTTTTTCAATTTTAACATCAACTTCTTTAAGAGCTTGAGTATAATAATTTAGATTATCTTCTTTTTTGACATAAATTCTTTTATTAGTTATGTCCATTTCACGAACTAAGTAAGTATCACCATTATGTATTAAAACTGCATTTTCATGAGCTTCTCTGAATGCTTGTTTTTCATTCATAGATTCAAGGAATTTACGTCCATTAAATACGCTATATGTTCCAGATCTTATATCACTTAAACTGACTTTAAAGTTAGGATTATCATCACTACTTTGAAGTTTATATGACCATTGGTCGTGTTTATATTCGAATATACCTGACATTTCAAAGTCACTTATTTCATCAAATACAACACCTTCATCATCAAAACCAAAATCATCGGTTTCTTCAAATTTTAAAGGAAGTTCATAAGCTGCACATTTTAAATGTCCTCTTAGTATTTCTTTATTGTTCAAATCAATAATGGCATGTTCATGTGTTTTTGTGAAAAATCTTTCGGGATGTTTCATGAAATATTGATCTAAAGGATTTTGGAAAGCTACTAATGTGATAATGGATTCTTGATTACTTCTACCAGCACGACCTGCTTGTTGCCATGTTGAAATAAGAGTTCCCGGATAACCTGCTATAATAACACTATCTAATGAACCAATATTTATACCAAGTTCTAAGGCATTAGTTGTCACAATACCTTTAATAATTCCTGCTTTCAATTTATCTTCTATTTTTTTTCTTTCATCAACAGTATATCCTGCTCTATAAGCGGTTATTTTATCACTCAATGGCGAGTTATTCTTTTTAAAATTATTTTTAGATCTTAATGCTGTAACTTCTGCCATTTTACGAGATACTTGAAAGCAAATTGTCTGTAAATCCTGTTCAATATATGTATTAAATAATTGGAGTGTATCATCATTCATGGATGGACGTTTTTTAGTTTCTATTGCATATGGATTGAAAAATATGAAATATTTTTTTCCAGATGGAGAACCATTTTCGGTGATTATTTTTGATTTGAGTCCAGTTAATTTTTCTCCAAATTCAACAGGATTTGCAAGTGTTGCTGTAGAGATAATAAATTGGGGTTCAGAACCATAATATCTACAGATTCTTTTTAATCTACGGATAAGGTAAGCTACATTTGAGCCAAAAACACCTCTGTATTGGTGTGCTTCATCTATTATAACATATTTGATGTTTTCAAAAAATCTTTGCCATTGTTTGTGCCATGGTAAAATTAAGTGTAATTCATATGGGTTAGTTATAACTAATCGTGATCGTTCTTTTATAAGTGGCCGTTTTGATTTTTCTGTATCACCATCATATTTAGCAGGATAAATTTCTAAATTACATTCTTTATCTATGTTTAAAATACTTTTTAATTGATCATTAGCTAAAGCTTTAGTTGGATAAATATAGAGTGCAGTATCATTTTCATTAATTGTTAAATCTTCTAGTACTGGTAAAGTAAATGATAAAGTTTTTCCTGATGCTGTGGGAGTAGTAATAATAACATTTTCATTATTTCGGACATGTTGAAGTGTTTTATATTGGTGTGTGTATAATTTAATATCATGTGTTTTTAAGTAATCTTCTAATGGTTTTGGAAGTTTTACTTTTTCTGTAGTATATCTAGCAGTTCTGGGAGGTATTTCTTCAACATGTTCTATTCTATCACGGTACCATTTTTTATTTTTGAAATAGTCTAATACATCAGCAATCATTATTTTACCCTTTATCTAAGTTAATTCTTCAGATTTTTAATAAATGCGTTTATTCATGATATTTTATAATTATTTTTTTTTGAAAAAAATATATTATTAATTATAAATCATTTTATTTTATTTAATTTTTATTATTTACTTTTAAATAGTTTTTATATGTTTTAAAAATTTTCTTAATCACTTTACTATTTTTATTATTTATTTTAAATTATTTCAAAGTTTTTTTTATCTTAGTTATTATCTCTTTTTGTTATTTTTATTGTAAAATATTTTTATAAATTTAAATATATGATTAAACTAAAATTTCTATATGGATAAACATTTAATTGATAAAAGTTCATCTAAACTATATTTTAGATAAAATAAATATTCTCGTTAGATATGGTTTATAATTTGAATAAAGTAATTTATCAAGTAGAATACTTATATTAATTCTTATCCATTTTATCTATTCGGAGGTAAAAGGAGAATAAATACATGGACGTAAAAAATTTAGCAATCAAAATTGCGCCATTTATAATAGCAATATTGCTTGTATGTGCTGTTTTTGCTATAAGAGCTGAAACAGTAAATTTAGGTGCAATTACTAATGAAACACAAAAGGCATTATACCAAGATGATAGTGGGTTACCTTACTTCACAGAGTTAGACTCTTATTATAATTATCGTTTAACTGAGAATTATCTTTCAACGGGACATTTAGGTGATACTGTAGTGAATGGAACTGATTGGGATTCATATTCAACATCCCCACATGGGCGTGAAGCAAATTATCAACCATTAATCATAGTATTAGCTGCTAGTGTTTATAACTTTGTTAATATGTTTGGAACTGTATCATTAACTCAAGTAGCTTATTGGTTAGGTCCATTCATAGGATCTTTAGCAGTTCTTCCTGCATTTTTCATAGTAAAAAGAGCTACTGGAAACAATTGGGGTGCAATTGTAGCTGGAATAATTGCGGGTGCAGCACCAGCATACTTCCAACACACATATGCAGGGTTCTTCGATACAGATATGTTCAACGTACTCTTGCCATTGATGATAGCATTATTCTTAATCGAAAGTGTACGAGCAAGTAAACCAATATTCAAAGTTATTTATGCAGCTTTAGCAGCAGGGTTCTTAGGTCTCTTTTCCATGGCATGGAGTGGGTACACTTATATGGTAATACTCACATTTGGTACATTAATATTTTATTTACCAGCATCATATCTCATGGATAAATTTGATGGTAAAAAAATAGATAATAAACTCGCATGGCTTAAAAATAATCCTGTCACAATACCACTTATTGTATTTATAATACTCTCAGTAATATTATTAGCAATAACTGTTGGTGGAGGAATGTTTGAAAGCATTACAAATGTAGTTGGAATGTCAACTAGTTTACAAAGTGCAACTGCAGGATCTGCATATCCTAATGTATATGTATCTGTAGGTGAGATGCAAATTCCACAAGTTATTGATGTAGCAACTCAAAGTGGAGGAGTATTTACAGTAATCTTTGCAATGCTTGGTTTTGCTGTATTGGCTTATGCTTTAAGGAAAAAAGCTAAAGTTGTTGAAGAAGTTGAAGAAACTAAAACTGAAGAAAAACAATCTGTAGAACCTAAAAAGACTAGAAATAGGAGATACACTCCTAAAACTAAAAAAGCAGAAGAAATGGTTCATCATCAAGAACCTCGTTTCATACCCGGTAAATTTGAATGGACTCAAAAGGAAAAATATGATAATTTATTCTTATTTGTATTGCTTGTGTTATGGACAGTTGGTATTGCAATAATGTTAACACAGGGTACTCGTTTCATAGAACAATTTGAAGTACCTATAGCTTTAACAGCAGGTATTTTTGTTGGAATACTTGTAAATTATCTCAACTTGAAAATTGAATCCTATAATTATGTAGCAATAATCGCAATAGTTCTGGTGTTATTATCAGTTGTCAGTCCATTATATGCAGATCATATTGTTTCATCACAATCTGTTGGTAGTACAAATGATGATATGTATAATACACTTACTTGGATAAAAGCTAATACTCCTCAAGATACAGTACTTGCATCTTGGTGGGACTTCGGGCACTTGTTTACACAAGTAGCTAACCGACAAGTAGTTTTCGATGGGGGTTCACAGAATAACATGCGTGCTTATTGGATAGGTCATTGTTTAGCAACATCAAATGAAGACTTATCTGCGGGTATTTTAAGAATGTTAGCAAATAGTGGTGAAGATGCTTCTAATACATTAGATATATATACAAATGACACTGCAAAATCTGTTGAAATATTAAATAATATTTTACCTATGGATAGAAATGCAGCTAATACAGCATTAACTACAACATATGGATTAAATCAACAACAAGCTAATTCCGTATTAGATTTAACTCATCCTGCAAAGACTAAACCAGTTAATTTGATATTAAGTTCAGATATGCTTTCAAAAGCAGCATGGTGGGCTTACTTTGGATCATGGGATTTCCAAAATAAAACTTCAACACACTATTCATATTATCCTGATCAAAGTGCAACAGAAGAAGTTAATGGTAAACCATTTACATTAGGTTTAACTAATGGAGTTATTGGTGTTCAAACAGGAACATCAAATGAGAATTCATCTGGTATGTCATTTGGATATGTTGATCAAAGTAAACTAAATAAAACTTTAAACATGTCTACAGCAGAAGATAAAGAACGCATGTCTAAAGAAATGATTGATGGAACAGGTAATGAGTTATTAAAACCACATAAATTAATACTTGTTGAAAATAATCAGATGACAGAAAAAATAGTTAATAATAATAGTAATATGTCTATTATGGCTATTCATCAAGATGATGGTTCTTACTTCACAGTGCTCTTTGATTCATATCTTGAAGATGCAGTATTCACAAAACTATACTTAAAAAGTGGATATAATGTTACAAGATTTAACTTAACTCATTCAGCACCAGGTATAAGTGTATGGAATGTATTTGAATATCCAAATGCAGAAGTAGAATCAGCTGTTCAAGCTACTAATCAAAGTACTTAATTGAGTATATATACTCAATTTCTTTTTTATTTTTATTATTTAATTAATTTTAAAATATGACTTATTAGAACTATTTTTTTTCTATTTTTTGTTTAAATATTTATAATATAAAAAATAAAGTTATTATCAAACGGAATATAATTTTTTTAGGAGATAATTACTTTGAAAACACTTTTAGATTTAAACAAATCTGTATCAATACCTACAAATTCTTCTTTAGATTTATTATTGGGTGGTGGTATTGAAAAAGGTTGCATAACTCAATTTTATGGAGCTCCAGGTTCAGGTAAAACTAATGTTGCCTTAAAAATATTATATGAATCAACTAAAAATGGTTCTAAGGCAATATATATGGATACTGAAGGTGGATTATCTCTTGAAAGGATTCAACAAATAGCGGGATCTAATTTTAATAGTATAGCGGGAAATATTTATTTATTAGAACCAAAATCATTTAATGAACAACAGTTATGTATTAATAATATTGAAAGCTTATTAAAAGAAGATAATTCAATTGATATTTTAATAATAGATTCAATTGTAGCATTATATAGAATTGAAGAAGGTGACCCTTCGGAAATAAATAAAAGATTAGGTCGTGAGATGGCACAGTTATTAGTATTAAGTAGAACTTATGATATTGCTATTGTCATCACAAATCAGATATATTCACCTTTTGATTCGGATGATTTAATTGTTGAACCTATAGGTGGAACAGTATTAAAATATTGGAGTAAAGTGATTGTGGAAATTGAAAAAGATTCTGTTTCACAAATAAGAACGGCTATATTGCAAAGACATAAAACGAAGGCACCAGGGCAAAAAATAAATTTTGAAATAACAGATAATGGAATAACATAAAGTGAGGTTATGGGAATGGCATACAAAAAAAGACCAAAAAGAATACCTGAAGGATACAACACAATAAATGAATTTTTTAATGATTTATATAGGAATGAAGACTTAATTTGGATGGGACAAAATACGAATCATTTACTAAATGATGAACATATTATAGATTCATTAATTACAGCAGCTAAAAAACGAGATTATTGTAAATATCCCCCACCAGAAGGTTTACCTGAATTAAAAGAATTGATTCTTAAAGATTTAGAATTAGATCAGCATATGTTTGATATTCAAATTACTGCTAGTGGTACTGAAGCATTATATTTAGCTATAAGTACAACATTACAGCACGTTACAAATACGATTGCTTCTGATCCAGGTTATCTTATAATAAATAATTTTTGTAATAGATTTGGAAATCATGTAAAAGAAATACCTATTTACAATGAAGAATGTGGTTATAAATTAACTCCTCATTTAATAGAAGAAAACATAGACCAGGAAACAAAACTGATTATATTGATGGATCCTATTAATCCATTAGGAAGTTCTTATACTAAAGAAGAAATAATTGAAATTGCAGAAATAGCTAAAGAAAATAATATTTATGTTTTACATGATATTACTTACAAAGATTTTGCAAGAGATTTCACACCTATTGCAAAATATGCTCCTGAACATACTATAACTATATTCAGTTTCTCAAAAATATATGGGATGGCTGGTTTAAGAATAGGTGCTGCAATTGCTTCACCAGATTTAGTAAGATTAATGAGATCTGCAGTCATAAATGATTTAGGAACAAATTCTTTAGCTCAAGAAGCAGGTGTTGCTGGACTTAAAAGTAAACATTTATGGATTGATGACTTGAAAAAGGCATGTTTCAGAAATCAAGAACTTATTAAAGAAGCTGTTGAAAATACGCCAGGAACATTTTTACCAGTATATCCTTCAGATGGGAATATGATGGCAGTTGATGTATCAGCAACAGGATTAACTTCACAAGAAGTATCTGATCACATGTTAAAAAAGAACATTTTTGTCAGAGCAGGTAATTATACTAGTAAACTATTTGGAGATAAATACATAAGAATTAGTTATTCAATTCCAACAGAACAAGTTGAAAAATTCAGAGAAGAATTTCCAAAAGCAATTAAGGAATTACAAGAGTTAAAAGAAATAGAAAAAAATCAATAATTGCAAAATAAAGAATTAGCTGATTACTAATCTTCTAATTCTTTTGGATTTACTATTTCTACATCTGAAACTTCCTCTGATTTTTTTGTATCAGGGATGATTTCAGATTTAGGAACATTTAATAAAACATAATCTCCAATTTCTGAAATTACATCAGTAGTAATATCAAATGTAACCTTTCTTAAACTAATTTCATTTGTGTTGATGGTTATTGAATTTATTTTTTCTTCTTTGAGGTCAATATCTATATCTTGAATTTTGCCAATTTCATTTACTTTACCATCAAGTACTTTTTTACCAATTATTTGTGTAACTTTCATTAAATATTACTCCTATATCTTTAATATATTGTATTATGTTTTAACCTATAAAACTTTATTATTAAGGTGGTCATATGGAACAAGCTTGTCGTGTAATAATTGAAGAATCTCTTAAAAAAAATATAAAAACAAAAAAAGAATTAGAAAAAATAAAGATTGATACTTGTAGAAATTTAAAATTAAGCGGTTTTATGAGCAATTCCGAAATATTACAACATGCTAAACCGGAAGAATTAGAAATATTAAGACCTTTATTAATGAAAAAACCTACAAGAACAATTTCAGGGGTTGCTATTGTTGCTGTGATGTGTCATCCACATAAATGTCCTCATGGAAGATGTAAATATTGTCCTGAAAGTAGTGTTGCCCCACCAAGTTATACTGGTGAAGAACCAGCAGCTCTTAGAGCACGAATGTTTAATTATGATCCATATATACAAACATTTAATAGATTATATCAATTACATAACATTGGTCATCCTATAGATAAAGTAGAACTAATTATTATGGGTGGAACTTTTGCTTCCCGTCCAATAGATTATCAGGAATGGTTTGTCAAACAATGTTTAAGAGCTATGAATGATTTCACTCAATTAAAATCATCTATTCCAAAAAATCAAAGAGAAATTCATATAAATTCACCTAAAGATTTTAGATATATTGAAGATGTTCAGGAAGTTAATGAACATGGAAAAATTAGGTGCATAGGTTTAACTTTTGAGACCAGACCCGATTATGCTAAAATTGAAGATATCAATAGAATGTTAAATTATGGTGTAACACGTGTGGAATTAGGAGTTCAAACATTATACAATTATATTTATAAACGTGTGGATAGAGGTCACAAAATTCAGGATGTTATTCAGGCTAATCAATTATTAAGGGATTCTGCAATCAAAGTGGCTATGCATATGATGCCCGGATTATTTTCAGATAAAAGTAGTGACTTAAATATGTTCAAACGTTTATTCACGGAATCATCTTTTTGTCCAGATATGCTTAAAATTTATCCTTGTTTAGTAACAGAAGGTTCAGAATTCTATGATTTATGGAAAAAAGGGGAATATGAACCATATACTTCTGAACAAGCTGTAGATTTAATTGTCAATGTAAAAAAAATATTGCCTAAATGGGTCCGTACAATGCGTATTCAACGAGATATTCCTGCAACATTAATTGATGCGGGTGTAAAAAAATCAAATCTCGGTGAATTAGTGTATAATCGTCTTGAAGAAGAAAATATTCAATGTCAATGTATAAGATGTAGGGAAGTGGGTCATAAAATTGCTCATGGTATTGAACCGGATTATGATAATATTGAGATTTTAAGAACTGATTATAATGTAACGGGTGGAAAAGAAATATTTTTATCAGTAGAGGATTCGACTAATGATATTTTAATAGGGTTTACTCGATTAAGAATTCCATCAAATAATATTTTTAGACCAGAAATCACTAAAAATAGTGCATTAATAAGAGAATTACATGTTTATGGGCAAATGCAGAAAATAGGTCATAATAATGAAGATTTATGGCAACATAAGGGTTATGGTGCAGAATTATTAAAAGAAGCTGAAAAAATTGCATCTAATGAATTTGATAAAAATAAACTATCTGTAATTAGTGGTATAGGTGTGAGGGATTATTATAGAAAATTAGGTTATTCAAGAGATGGACCATACATGTCTAAGAAAATATAATTTTATAACTGTCTTATGAAAAATAGTATAAATTATTGTTAACATAGATAAACATAGATTATGAAAATTTATATTTAATATTCTTTTTTAGGTTGTATTATTTTGGAAATAGAAACTTCTGCAAGATTGCACTTTTCGTTAATAGATCTTAATGGGTCAAGTGGACGTATTGATGGTGGTTTAGGATTAACACTAGAAAGCCCATCATTAATTATTCAATGTACAGAAAAAGGTTCTGATACATTAATTACTGGTAAAACTTTTAATCAGAGGAATGCTGATGAATATGCTCATAAAATAAAACAAGCTAATGAAAAAATTCAAAAATATTTAGGTATTGATAAAAAGTATACGTTCAATATTAAAGAAATTTATCCAATACATCAAGGACTAGGTTTAGGAACACAATTGTTATTGTCCATAGCTAAATTAGTTGCTTCTATGAATGATGTTGATTTATCTACTTTAGAATTAGCTAAAATAATTCAACGTGGTGGAACTAGTGGAATCGGTGTTGAATCATTTAACAGTGGTGGATTTATTATTGATGGTGGACACAAAATTAACATAAAAAATGATTTTTTACCATCATCAGCTTCAAAAGTAGCTCCACCTCCTGTAATAGCAAGATATGATTTTCCAGAGGATTGGAAAATATTATTAGTTAGACCAAATATAGATGAGACTATTTCAGGTAAAAAAGAAGTTAATATTTTTCAAGATTATTCTCCAATTCCATTAAATGATGTTGAAAAAATTTCGTATTTGATATTGATGAAATTAATGCCTTCTATTGTGGAAGAAGATATTAATAGTTTTGGAGAAGCAGTTAATACAATACAACATTTAGGTTTTAAAAAGGTTGAAAGAAGTTTACAATCAGAAAAAATAACAAATATAATTAATTGCATGCAAGATAATGGAATTCCCTGTTATGGTATGAGTTCTTTTGGTCCAACATGTTTTGGAATTTCTGAAGGTAATGTAAAACATATCAAAAAAGATTTAGAAGATTCTATTGGTAATAATGGTGATGTACTCATTACTAAAGCTAAGAATCATGGTTCAATTATAAGAAAATAGGTGAAATTATGGATAAAATAAAAGGAAAAGTATGGATATTTAGGGATTGTATTGATACTGATGTAATCATAGCAGGCCGATATTTAAGAACATTTAATCCACAAGATCTTGCAGACCATGTGATGGAAGCAGAAGACCCAAATTTTGCTAGTAATGTTGAAAAAGGGGATATTATTGTAGGTGGTTGGAATTTTGGTTGTGGTTCATCAAGAGAACAAGCGCCTGTTGCAATAAAAACTGCAGGAGTATCTGTAGTAATAGCTAAATCATTTGCTCGAATATTTTATAGAAATGCTATTAATATAGGATTACCAGTTATAACTGCAGATATTGAAGTCAATGAAGGGGATATTGTGGAAGTTGATGTTGAAAAAGGTTTTATTAAAAATATATCAACTGATAAACAGTTTAATATTAAACCTTTTGAGTCAACAATGCTGGATATATTAGAAGATGGGGGTTTAGTAAATCATTATCTAAAAAATAAGGGGGATGGAAAATAATGGTTTGTCCAATGTGTGGCTGTGATGATTATTCAATATTAAAGAGTAAAGGTAAAAAAGTCAAGGATTTAACTGTTCAATGTATTGAATGTAATCATGTTTATCATGAAACAGTAGAAGAACCTCAAGAAATTGAAGTTAGAGTTATAATAAGTGAATTTGAACGTTCATGGAAAACAACAGTTAAATTATATTCTGATGAATATTTAGAAACTGGTACTTTATTATATATTGATAATATTGATGTTGAAGTTACTTCTATAGAAAATAAGGATGGTATTCGTGAGTTTGAATGTCCGGTGATAAATATTAAAACTATTTGGGCCAAATCTTTGGATAGCTTGGCACGTATAGGATTGTCAATAGATAATCATGGTGAAGTTTTATCTCATAAATTAGAAGTTGAACGTGATTTTGTTTTTACTATAGGGGATGTTGGTCAGGTAAATGAACATAAATTTAAGATATATGGTTTTAAAACATTAGAACGTAGTATGAAAAAGGGATATGCTTATGCAAAAGTAATTAAAAGAATATATGGTTCTTTACTTCCAACAAATGATAAATCCAGAGTAAAATATGATTTATCTGAATATGTTGTTAAAACTACAATAAAAGAAAGAAATTATAATTAAGGGATATAATGAAAGTATATTTAGAAACTCATGGATGTACTTATAATCAAGCAGATACTAATTTAATGACTTCTATGCTTGAAGAAGATTATGAAATTGTTGATAATCTTGAAGAGTCTGATGTAGTTATATTAAATACATGTTATGTTAAACTTCCAACAGAACAAAAAATGATTATGAAAATTAGGGATATAAAAGAAAATTTTCCTGAAAAAACTTTAATTATAGCAGGGTGTATGGTTGAAGTAGATCCTATAAGATTAAATAAATTTGCACCAGATAACTCTTGGATTGGGCCTCATAAAATAGATAAAGTATCTGAAATTGTTAAAAAATCGATTAATGGAGAAATTGTTCAAGAATACGGAAAAACAAATATTATAAAAGCAGGTCCTAATAAAAAAGTAGAAGATTCCATTATACATATTCTTCAGATAAGTGAAGGATGTAATGGTGGTTGTACTTTCTGCTGTACCAAAGTAGCACGAGGTAATTTAGTTAGTTATCCAACAAAAGATATTGTGGATGAAGCAAAAGATGCTTTAAATAAAGGTGCTAAGGAATTACAAGTTACTGCTCAAGATACTGCTTGTTATGGTTCGGATTCAGATGATTCTTTTGCGAATTTACTAAATCAGTTAAGTTCTCTTGAAGGAGATTTTCGTATACGTGTGGGTATGATGCATCCTAAAAGTCTCAAAAATCAAGTAGATGATGTTGTTGATGCTTTTAAAAAAAGTGATAAACTATTCAAATTCATTCATCTTCCAATCCAAACGGGTAGTGATAAAGTTTTAAAGGAAATGAATAGAGGAAATACTATTGCCGAATTTGAAGATATCATTAACAAGTTTCGTAAAGAAATACCCGATATATCTATAGCTACAGATATTATAGTAGGATATCCAACAGAAACTGAGGAAGATTTTCAAAAAACTTTAGATTTATTAAAAAAAGTTAAACCTGATGTAATTCACGTCTCAAGATATATGCATAGGCCTGGAGCTAAATCAAGTTCGCTTCAAGCAGTTAATCATAAGGTAATGAAAAATAGATCCCATAGACTAAATGAAGTTAAAACTCAGGTAATGCTTGAAAAAAATAAACAATATGAAGGAAGTATTCATACAGCTTTAATAACTTCTGAAGGCTCATCTGGAGGATTTGCAGGTTATACTGATAACTATAAAAATATTATAATTGATGATGCTGAGGTAGGTTCTTTTTTAAAGGTCAAAATAATTGAAGGTAAACGAACTTATTTATTATCTGAAAAAATATAAGAATATATAGAATAAGAATGAATATAGTATATGAATGTAAAAATAAAAAAATAATAAAGTGAATGATTATTATGAATTATATAGCATGTCGTAATTGTAAACATTTTTTTCAAGTTAATGCAGACATGCCATTAAACTTTGATAAATGTGAAAACTGTGGACATACATTAGAATTTGCAGGTGATGAAAGAGAACTACAATTTATTTTAAGAGATATAGAATTACCTAAAGTTTCTTATAATAAAGTGTGTTCTGTTTGTAAATCTTCTAACCCTCGTGAAACTGGGGCTTGTTTATATTGTGGATCTACTAGTTTCCAATTACAGTATGATTTAGAAAGTATCAATAGATATCAACAATCTTTAAATAATTTGGATGAAAGTAATAAAGAATATATAAAACAAGAAACAGCTGTTAATCAGCCATCAAAATCTATGAATTGGATATTTAAAATATTTTCCGTGTTTATGGGATTAATTGATTTTTTACTTTTCGCATCTCTTGGAATTGAATTATTCATAGGTGATACTAATCTATTATCTACTAATCCAATGGTTTTTGCTCAACAGCATTTCAATCAAATTTTATTGATAACCGTTTGTTCTTTATTAATAGCAGGTATTTTAGCTATTTTCATACTTCCAAAAATGAGTTATAAAAACTCTTTTTTAACATCAGCTATGATTGGTGTTATTATAGGAGTAGTAACAGGAATATTATCCAAAAGTTTATTGGTATTTATCATAGGTGCAATTTTATTTGGATTTTTAACAGGTATTGGTGGAGTAATTGGAGAAGTACTTGTTAGAAAAATAATTCGTAGAATAGGACCTAAAACATATTAATAATTTCTTTTTTTCTATTTTCTTTTAATTTTAATTAAATATAATTATAATATAAAAATAATTTTAAAAATAGTAATTTAATAATTTTAAAAATAAGGTATGCCGTAGACCGGACTTGAACCAGCGACATCCAGATCTTCAGTCTGGCGTTCTCCCACTGAACTACTACGGCATTTAACATCTTTTGAGAATATGGGTCGAACGAGATTCGAACTCGCGATCCCCTCCACGTCAAGGAGGTATCATACCTCTAGACCACCGACCCAGAAATATAATTTTCTAAAGACTATATAATTATATTCATGTTTTAATATTTATACTTTTTTATTAAACTTGTAATTGTAAAAATATAATTTTATTATATCTATTATTTTTTTTTTAAAAAAAAATATAAATTTAATTCAATAGATACAATAAATATAAAGTTTACATATTAAAACTAATTTATGGGGAATAAATATGAGTCTTGATAGTTCTATTGAAACAACATTAAATGAAATACAAAAAGTTATGAATACTAATTCAATAATTGGAAATCCTATTAAAACTAATGAAAAAATAATTATACCTGTTTCCAAAGCAGCATTAGGTTTTGGTGTTGGTAACGGTAAATATGAAGGTGGAAATAAAACAGAACTTGGGGGTGTTGGTGGTGGAGGTTCTATTGATCCTGTTGCATTCCTAGTTATTTATACTAATATTCCTGGACCTGATGGTGTACAAGTAATTCCAGTTGATGCTATTGATACACCTTTAGAAGATTTATTACAAGGTGTTGGTGGATTACTTTTCAGTCTAATTGATAATTCTACTAAGCAACCTCAAAATTCAGAAGATGATCAAGGAACTATTGATAAAATAAAAACAAAAATAAAAACTGAAAAAGATAGTGAATAATTTTTTTTTATTTTTAACTTATTATTTTTTTCATAATATCTTTTGTTAAATATAATATACATTGTATTAAAAATAGGTTTTGGAATAATGATATTTGAATTTTTAATTATACTATTGATAATTTTAGTAGTGTTATTTCTTATATTAATTTTAAAATCAATATATGTACATGTAGTATTAAAAATTAATGATTTTTCATTATATGGGTTTTTTGAGATAAATTATTTTTTTATTAACATTAAATTAAACTTATCTGAAAAAAATATTATAATTAACTTTAAAATTATGTCTCATGTAGTCACACTTAAAAAATTGTCATTTGATAACAAAACTAAATCAAAAGAAAATGATGAAGATTCAAAATTATCAAAAGATGAAACTAAAAAAATATCTATGGATAAGTTTAAATTAGTAATATCGCAACTAGTAAAATCTCATGAAGATATATTAAAATTAATTCCATTATTATTAAAAATGTTAAAATTTTTGGATAATTATACTAAAATTAGCTTTGGTTTAAAAGATAATTATTGGACTATGAAATTGACAGGAATAATTTATGCTATAACTTCACCTTTTTATGCCATTGGTTTGGATTTACTAATAATTCCAATTGTAAATGAGTTGCAGTTAGATATGGAATCAAATATATATGTTGAAATAAAAACAAGGTATATTTTCGTATTATTATTTAACATAATCAAATCTAAAAATATACGATTATTAATTAGACAAATAATTGGTGTGATGAAATGATTGAAAAGAAATATTTTATTTTGAAATCTTTTGAAATACAGGATAGAATTATTTATCCTATTGTTAAATTAAACTTATTAAAATTTAATAATTTATTTTATCATATCACATATAAAGTAGTTGCATTTAAGATATCAGAAAATAATCAGGTTTATTATAAAAATATAAGTTTATCTTTGGATAATTTTGAAAATTTAAAAAAAAAGAATAAAATGAATTAAAGATTTAAACGTATGGTTTTTAATCATTAATTATAATTTTTTGTAAGCGACAGCAATATCTTCTGCTTTTAGAGTTTTTCTGCCATTTTCTTTAGCATTTTCTAATGCTAATTTGGTGATGTGTGCTGCTTCTTCTTCTAAAATTGCTGAAAGCTCAACTTTAGCGTCATCACTTACTCTTTCAGCTCCTCCATTTTTAATAATTCTTCCTAATGGAGTTAAAGGTAATTCAGTCATATGACACCTCTTTTTCTATTATATTTTTTTTTATTTATAGAATTTTTATTAAATTCTGATAAATAATTTTTTTTAAATTATTAAAATTTAATAGAATTTTATTCACTAAATTCATTATTTTGTGAATATTCTCTTGATTAAATTTGTTACTCTTATGTTATATCTTTAAATATTAATATATTTTTAGTTTAAAATAAAATAAAGCTCATATCTTTAATTACACATAAAAAGAAGTATTGGTAATTATAGTCTATTTAAAAAACTAGAATTTATTGGTTTTATTCATTATACTTATATTATTTTTGATACTGAAATTGAATTGATTAAAATATACTTTTTTTTTAATTTTTTTTAATTTTTTTTAATTTTTTTTTAATTTTTTTTTTTTAATAATTACTATTTTTTTAACAATTATTTTTTTTTATTTACATTGTTGATTTTTTTATCTATTTTTTAAAAAATATATAAATTATACAAAAAATAGGGATAATATTATTAGTATAAATTTGGTTTTAAAAATTGTTTTTTTTTTTAAAAGAAGATGGGTGGGGATGTTGAACTATTTTTGTTGGGCTTGTTCTAAAGCTGCTTGTTTTACTTGTCTTAATATTTCTTTACTTCTTTCAGAGTCAAGAGGTATGTTAAATTTTTCTTCAACACCTTCTCTGTATAAATTATTCATTGTACAGAATGGTATTATTCTTCCATCTGGTGTGGCATAATGTATTACACATCGTTTTACTCTGTTTTGGTCGAAATTAAATGGATCCATGAAATGCATGCATGAGATTAATAATGCATTCATATGGAAGTCACCTAATGCACCATAGTCTTGTTTTAGGAATATGTTTTTTAATAGTTCTGTTATATTAATGTATGATGGTGATTTATTTCTGTTCACGGTTTTTGGTAGTTCTTTTAGTGCTCTTGCGAGTGTTTTTGTTTTACCTAGTTTGGTTCCTTTTTCTAGGTCAGGTATACTTTTTTCAAGTAATGATAAGAATTGATCTACATCAATAAATTCTGTGATAGGTATAACACTTCCATCTTCTTCTCTAAATACGTATGTTCCTACTCCGCAGTGTTCATGGCAGGTTAATGTTACTTCATAGTCTTTATTCATTGCAGCTATTAAATCGGAAATTGGAGCTACTGATGAAGCTGGGTAAAATGATTTTTTGGATATTTGTCCATCTGTTTGTTTTTCTACTTCACTGATTAAATCATCAATGGTTATACGTTGTTCTTCTACTTTATCTGATGGTGTTCGTCCAGCAAATGATACTGGTTGGAAGTTCACTCCTCTTATTACATCGAGATTATCTAATGCAAATTGGATTATGTCTCCTATTTGATGATCATTCATACCTTTTACTAGTGTTGGTACTAATACTATTCCTAAGTGTGCTTTTCTACAGTTTTCAATAGCTTGGTATTTTTTATCTAAGATGTCTGCATTTCTTGATTGAATGTAGGGTTCTTTGGTCACACCATCAAATTGTAGATATACTGTGTTTAATCCTGCATCTTTTAATACTTTTGCATAATTTTCATCTTTTGCTAGTGTTATTCCATTGGTGGCTATTTGTGTATGTGTGAATCCTTCTTCTTTTGCCATTTTTATGAGTTCTGGTAAGTCTGGTCGTACTGTTGGTTCTCCTCCAGAGTATTGGATAGCTGGTGTTGGTACTGGGCGGTTGTCACGTAAATTTTTTAACATATTGCGGATTTCTTCTTGGGTTGGTTCAAATAATGTTCCAGATTCTGCCGCATTTGCAAAACATATTGGACATCTTAAGTTACATCTATTTGTAACATCAATTAATCCTAATATGGTTTGACTTTCATGTTCAGAACATAGTCCGCAATTAGAAGGGCATTCTCCTGTTGCTTCATTTAGGTTGGTTAAGCTATGTTCTTCGGATTCATAAGCGATAGCTTTTTTATATGCTTGAGCGTTATGCCAGTATGTATTTTTGAAATTTCCATGTTCGGGACATGTTTTTTCTATGTATACTTTATCGTCTTCGATGTATACTTCAGCATCAAGTAATTCTAAACATTCTGGACATAAACTTTTTGTTTTGGTAACAGTTTCTATTTTACTTCCTCCTCATAATTCAAACAATAATTATTAAAAAATATTCTATTTTTTATTTTTAGTTATAAGCGTTTATTATGTTTATTATATGTTATTATATTATACTTTAATGTTGCTATTTTTATTATGGTATTTTATCAAAAGTTTTCACATTTATGTTAATTATATTTTGATAATTACTTCTTATGGGGATGATAAATTAGTTATAGTTATAAATAGTAGGGTGCTTATTTGGCTTTGAAAAAATAGTATTTTTCTTAGTTATTGTGTATTATATATTATGTGTAGATAATGGTGTTTGTTCTGGTTGATATTAAGGTTAAAAATTAGTGATTTTGTATGATATGTATGTTTTCATTTTTAAAAATAGAATATTCTATACTAGTTTTATGGATATATTTTTCTTCATTAATGAATAATTCAAGGAGTAATTCATATGGATAATATTTCAATTAGTAAAACACTATAATTAAAATGTATATATGTAGTAATAGTTTATAATTTAGGAGTCTTATTAATGGATTTATTAACATTGATTTTTTATTCAATTTACTTTATGATTCCAGCATACCTTGCTAATGGTTCAGCACTTGTATTTGGTGGAGGAACACCAGTGGATTTTGGTAAAAATGCGTGGGATGGTAGAAGAATTATTGGGGATGGTGTAACTTGGCGTGGAACTATTTTAGCAGGTCTTTTTGGTATGTTTATTGGTGGTTTATTGGGTTTTCTGGCTTCTTTGGGTATAGGAACGGGTTTCTTTGATATGCTTACTAGTCAAATTTTTTATTTGAATGGTTATATATCTAAAGGATTATTAGTTGGATTTTTATTAGGTTATGGTGCTTTAATTGGGGATGCTATAGGTAGTTTTTTAAAAAGAAGGCTTAATTTCGAGCGTGGAAAACCAGTTCCTCTTTTAGATCAATTGGATTTTGTAATTGTTGCATTAATCTTTTCCTCATTAGTTGTCAATATTAGTTTTGAAATGGTCATTATGATTTTAATACTTAGTGTATTTTTACATTTAGGGGCTAATATTTTTGCATATGTTATTGGATTAAAAGATGTGTGGTATTAATTTTTTTTTCCTTTTTTTTTTGATTTAATTTTTATCTCTTTTTTACAATTAATAATATTAAATTTCAAAAAAGTAGTGAAAAGTAGTTATTTTTTTGTTTTAATATAGGGTATATGTCTAAAAAATGGTTTTTATTTGGTGTTGTCGCTTAGTCTATGAATATTGGAAGATTTTCTTTTATTTCTGATGTTAGTTCCAGATACATTATTATTGAACCTAAAGTTGGGGTAATGTCACATAGTTCTTTTGATAAAAATTCTTCTAAATCAATAATGTTTAATCCTAATTGTTTAGCTGCTTTTTTACATATTGTTCCGTGACTTAAATTTGTTATAACTACTGTATCTAGTCCTGTTCTTTCAACTACTTTTAGTAATCCTTTACTAACTTGTATTATTTGTTGGTTATGTATGTATTGGGCAATATTTTCAATATTTTCATTGGATATTGTGTCTAAATCACCACATACTACTCTTGAAAGTCTTCGTTTACAGGATATCAAATCTTTACAGTTTCCATCAGGTGTATTGCATGTATATTTGTCTTCGGTAATATTTCCTAAAATCATGTTGACATCAGCTGTTATAGCAAATAATTCGCTGCTTACTGTGGCAGTTTTTGAGTTTACAGGTACTTCATGAGTTATTGTAGCTACATTTGTTCTTAACATTCCAGTATAAACTAATTCTCCGGCACATAATCTATCGGTATCATCATGTCCGATTGCAGCTTCTTTTTTATTAATAATTGGTATGATGTCTGTTGTGGTAGAGCCCATATCCATGAACACACAATTTTTTTTGATATATTTAATTAGCGCAGCACTTCCAATCCAATTTGCAGCTGCCGCATTTAATGGATTTTCTTTGATTTCTTCATAATCTTTTAATCCATCATAAGTGACATATTTAACAATTTTTTTATTAAATAAATCATCAACAATATCTATGATGTAGTTTATACCTTCTTTTTTACTTATGAAACCATCAGATAATTCTGCTGTTATTGTAACACATATTACATCTGCATCATATTTTTTAAACTCATTGAGTAAGTTGTATAACTCTTCTTTTTTATTCCACATTGGCAGATATTCTTTTGATGTTTTTAATAGTTTTAATTTATTTTCATCTGTAATGTTGAATATACAACAATCAGTATTTGCTCCACCAATGTCTAATCCCATAATTTTCATAGTTTCACCTAATTGATAAATTTACCTTCATTTAGTATTTGGATTTCAAAGTCTTTTTTACCTAAACTAATGTCTATTAAGAATTTGGTTAGGTTGACATTAGTATTTTCATGTAATACTATAAATGGTGTTGTGATTCTTGAATTTATTTCAACAAAGTATATTTTTTTGTCTTGAATAATAAAATCCAGGCCTATAAATCCTTTTAATCCGGGTATTGATTTCACGATTTTTTCTGATATTTTATATAGTTCATTTTTGAGTGGATGGTTTATAGGACTTATACAGCCTTTATATTTGAATTGATTTTTTTTATTTTCTATTATTTGTGAATTTAAGCTTATACATTGAATATATTCTTCATTACAGATTATACTTGTACTTACAGAGTTACCTTCAATATATTTTTGAATTAATATGTCTTCAATGTTATTTTCTTTATATATATTTAGTATTTTATTGAATTCGTTTTCAGTATGTACTTTGTAAATAAAATTGGATGATGTTTGATTATCTGGTTTGATTATTAATTCATTTTGTTTGAAAATATCTTTTATTTTATGGTAAGTGCATTGATTTATATTTTTTTTAATGGAGGGTATTTTCTTAATATCATGAGGTATATATTTATATGTTTTATTTTTGCTCGAACAGATGGATGAAGCATAACTATTTGATCCTAAAATGATTACATTATTTTTTTCTAATATTCTGGTAATATTGTATTGTATAAAGTTATCTTCAGGAGCAATAAATAAACAATAATCATAAAAAGAGGCGTTTTTATCTAACCATTCCATTAAATTAGTAGTAATATGAATATTTTTACAATTATTGAGACCTTCAATTTTATAATTTTTATTAATTAAATAATAAACTTCAAATTCGTTTATATTATCTAAATCAGTTAATATGCTATGGAGCATATTGAAACCTTCATGAACTAAATGGTTGTCTGATGAAATTGTAGAGTATTCAAATACTAATATTTTCATTATATCACAGTATTACATGATATTTCCAATTGCTTGGAAATTAATACCTTCTTTGCGGAATTTGTTTATATCTAATATTGGTTTTGAAGAAATAATAAATTTATTTACTAACATATCAGGAGTAATTTCTTTGTATAAATCATGATCAGTCATAATTATAACACAATCTCCTTTTAAAGCTTCTTCATAGCTTACACTTTTGATACCAAAGGATTCAATAGTTTCATCTTTTACAAGTGGATCATGGGCTATGATATTGAAATTATTTTCTTTTAGTAAATAAATCAGTTTTTCAGATGGTGTTTCACGTATATCATCCACATTACCTTTATAAGCTATTCCTAAAATACTAACAGTATAATTTTCTCTTTTTTCATCAATATTATCCATTAATATTTCAAGAACATGTTTTGGCATATTATTATTAATACTTCTGGAGGTGCTAAGTAATTGTGCATTTAAATCATAATTTTGTGCTAATTCTATTAAAAAATACGGATCAACAGGTATGCAATGACCTCCAACACCTGCACCGGGGGTGTGTATATTTACTCGTGGGTGATAATTAGCAGCATTTATAACTTCATTAGCATCCACATTAATTTTTTCACATATTAATGCAAATTCATTACTCAATGCTATATTAACATCACGATAAGTATTTTCCATAAGTTTAACCATTTCTGCACTGGTAATATCTTTTACTTTTATTATGTCTCCTTTGGTGATGTGTGAATAAAGTGATGCTGCCATATTAGCACTTTTTTCATCATATCCTCCAACAATTCGCACATTATTTGTCATTTCATATAGCGTGTTGTTAGGTAATGCTCTTTCAGGACTGTATGCAAGCATAAAATCTTCACCACATTTTAATCCAGATTCTTCAAGTAATGGTTTAACAATTTTCATACCCGTTTCTGGAGGAACTGTGCTTTCGATAATAACAAGATTATTTTTTTCCAAACCCTTTTTAATACTTTCACATGCAGAAATAACAAATGATAAATCAGATTTTTTATTTTCATCAATTGGTGTAGGAACAATAACAATCATAATATCTGAAGTTTTACTTACTTCATCTAAATTACTTGTTGCTTTCAAATAATTATTTTTAACACATTTTTTTACTAATTCTTCAAGACCAGGTTCTTTAAAAGAACAAATGCCCTGATTAATAGAATTAACAGTTTTTTCGTTAACGTCACCACCAAGAACGTGGATATTATTGTTTGCCAAGATTGTTGCTGTTGGTAATCCAATATGTCCTAAACCATAAATTCCTACTTGTAACTCATCTAAATCCATTTTATACAGTCCTTTTTAATTATAATCTTATTATTTTCTTATATTATACTTATGAAAATACTTATATTTTATATTATCATGTTTTTTCAAACTCTTTAACAATAATTATTTTATTTTTAAGGTTCAGATTCTCTTCAATATTTTCGGGATTACCCTCATTAAATACTTGTTGTATAATTGAATACTTATTTTTAGTTTCATACTGTTTTACTGTAATATCTTCAGTTATATTATATAAATGGTAACCTTTAAAATCCATAATTTCTTTAGCTTTTTTTATTTGAAGCTCATTTTTATCATAACTTTCTTTTATAATATTGTATATTTTTTTAGAGCTTTTTCCATCACCGTAAGGATTTGGGGCATTTGCCATTTTTTGATAAACTTCTGCTTTGTCTAATATATTTTTTATATTATTACTTATTTCTTCAGAATCAGCACCAGCTAATATATTTCCACCATTGGTAATGGTTTCAGGACGTTCTGTATTATATCTTAAAGTAACACACGGAATATTCAAAGTAATAGCTTCTTCTTGTACACCACCAGAGTCAGTTAAAAGTAATTTACTTTTAGATAGTAATGCTAAAAAGTCAAGATAACCTAAAGGTTTTGTTATTTGTATATTTTCTTTATTTTTTAGACTTTCATATAAACCTAGATTTATCAGTGATTTCTTTGTATGGGGGTGTATTGGAAATACAATATTGTAAGGTAAATTAATCAAACTGTTGACAATATTTTTTAATCTTTCAGGATCATCTACATTTTCAGCTCTGTGCATGGTTAATGTGATGTATTCATCGAATTTAACTAAATCACTTATATCACTTTTAGCTAGTGCTATGTCTTTATGTCTCATACAAGCATCAACAATAGTATTTCCAGTAACAAATATCTGGTTATGATTTACTCCTTCATTAAGCAGGTTTATGGCTGTTTCTTTTGTTGGTACGAAGTATAATAAAGAACAATTGTCTGCTATTAAACGATTAATTTCTTCGGGCATATCTTTATCAAAAGATCGAAGTCCTGCTTCCACATGACCAACAGGTATTTTTAATTTATTACTTGCAAGAGCTCCTGCTAGAACAGCATTAGTATCTCCCTGAACTAATACAATATCAGGATTTTCTTTTTGCAATATTTCTTCAAGTTCTGATACTATAACACTGACCTGTTTTATTGCCGTGTATGATCCAATACCTATATTATAATTAGGCACTGGTAAATTCAGGTCAATAAAGAACTGTTTGGACATATTTATATCATAATGCTGGCCTGTATGTATTAAAATAACTTCTGAGTTATTGCTTTTAATTTCATCAATAACTGGGGCCATTTTTATAATTTCAGGTCTTGTTCCAAGTACAACAGCTATTTTCATTTTAATCTCCTTAATTATTCTTTTAACATATTAATTAGTGTTTTATCTACTTCTTTTTTCTGATAATTTAACACATATTCTTTTTTCAAAGCATCAATGAATTTATTTTTTGCATATTGATATTCTTCAAATTTAATATTATTATAATAAACATCACTTAAAATTAATCCACTAGCACTGGATGGTCTCAAACGCACATATCTTCTCAAATCTTCAGGTTCAAGTAATTTTTTAATACAATCAGGTTCTATTTCACCATAACCTACTTGAAGTAAGGCTGTTATCATTTTACGAACCATATTCCATAAAAAACTTTTTCCTTCAATCTTAAAAATAAGTACATTTTCTTTGACTTCAAGATTCATACTTATAATTTCTCTGTACGAATTTTTTTCATTACGTTTTGAAAAATTTCTAAAATAATGTTCACCAATGAAATAGTTCATAGCTTCTTTAATTTTATTAATATCTATGGGTATCGTTGGATCAATGGGTTGTATGTAAGTATAAGTCCTAGTTAAGGGAAAACGTACTTTAAATCCATAAGGCACCTTGGCTTGTCCAATAATTTTAATATCATTAGGTAATAAACCGTTTATTTTGTTAATATATATGTCCTTATCTGTTATGAATGATATCACATTTCCTGTGGAATGAACACCTTTATCTGTTCTTCCAGCTACAGAGTAATGTGCTTTCCATGTATCCGTAATTATTTCGGTTTCAGCCAAAACTTTTAACAATTCACCTTCCACAGTTCTGTATTCAGGTTGTCTTTGATAACCATGAAAATTAGTACCAATATATGCTATTTTTAGTGCTACTCGTCGCATGTTAATAAACTCGTTATTTATAAATTAATATTTATTGATTTAAGAATATAATTTTTTATTTTGATTTAAAATTAATAATTGAAAAGATAAATAAAATAGAATACATATATCTTTTAATTAAGTTTACTAGTTAAATATTTTTAAATTATTTTTATAAAGTTATAGAGTTGAAATGAATGATTATTATACCTGCAGTTGATATAAAAAATTCTAAATGTGTTCAATTAGTTCAAGGAGAACCTGGAACAGAACAAGTAATTATAGATAATCCGTCTCAAGTAGCATTAGATTGGCAGAATAAGGGTGCTAAACGTTTACATATTGTTGATTTAGATGGGGCATTAGGTAGTGGTGAAAACATTAGTATAGTCAAAGAAATTGTTGAAAAAACATCAGTACCTATAGAAATGGGTGGAGGTATCAGAACCAAAGAGGATGCTATAAAATTACTGGATGCGGGGATATCCACTGTTATTATTGGAACTATGGCAATTAAAAATCCTGATGTAATAACCGAATTATCTGAGGAATATGGTTCTCAAAGAATTTGTGTTTCATTAGACAGTAAAAATAATAAAGTAGTTACACATGGATGGACAGAATATACTAATCAGACTCCATTGGAATATGCTAAATTCTTTGAAGAAAAAGGTGCTGGATTAATATTATATACCAATGTTGATGTTGAAGGATTATTAGCAGGTTTAAATATTGAACCAATAAAAGAATTAAAAGATAACATATCTATTCCTATCATATATTCTGGTGGTGTAACATCTTTAGATGATTTGAAAGTATTAAAAGAATTAGATATGGATTATGTTGTTATTGGTTCTGCATTATATAAAGGATTATTAAATTTTGAAGACACATTACTTTATCAAGATTAAGAGGTGTTAATATTAAAATAATGGCATCAGGAACGTTTGATATTCTTCATCCAGGACATGGTTTTTATTTAAAAGAAGCTAAAAAATTAGGTGGAAAAAATGCTACATTGATGGTTGTTGTTGCAACAGACAAAACTGTTAAATCACATAAACATGTTCCAATTATAAGTCAAGAACAGCGATTAGAAGCAGTATTAATGTTAAAATATGTTGATGAAGCATATATTGGAGATGAAGTTGATCCTTTTAAAATAGTAAAAGAAAAAAAACCGGATATTATAGCAATAGGACCCGACCAAAAATTTGATCCACAAAAACTTCATAAATCTTTACTGGATAATGGAATGGATATCAAAGTTGTAAAAATTGAAGATTATAAAAAATTTGATTTAGACAGTAGTTGTAAAATAATCAAAAAAATCAAGAATACACATTTTAGTGATGATGCATTTAAAAATTGTGACTAATAAAAATATATATAATAACAAAGATAATACATAATATTAATTTATGATTAATTAAGGGAGGTTTCTATATGGTAGCAAAAGAATATTACGAAGTATTACTAAATATTACTGATGTCATGGCAGAAAAAGGCGGAGGAATCATATACATTCGCAATGAACCAGAATGTTATACAATTGGTACACGTTATTATGATGAAGAAATAGCAAATTATTTAGATGACACCGTAGAAGAATGGACTGGTGAAGAATCAGCACTCAAAAAGAAATCTAAAAAACGATCCAAAAAACAGGATAAAGTAGAAGAATTATATTATTTATGGAAGATAATTTTACCGGAATAAATAAATTCTTTTCATTGTTTCTTAACCAATTAATTTTTATTCTTTTTTTGAATTATTTTCATTAAACTTAATTTTTTTTTGAAAAAAATATATTTTTACTTAATTATCAATGATAACTATTAATAGATTTATTTATTAATATATACTTAAGAAAACTCTTTTAAAATTGTATTATTTGTTATGGGATAGTATGTTTGAAGAAATATATAACAAATCATTGGATAATGAAATAACCAAAGAGGATGCATTACATTTAGTACGTTCTGCAAATCAATTTGAGTTATTTGATACTGCTGATAAATTAAGACAAGAAATAGTAGGGGATAAAGTCACCTATGTTGTCAATAAAGCAATTGATATAACAGATTATTGTATGATCGGATGTAAATTCTGTTCATTTAGAAATCATGAAAATTATCGTATGTCTTCTGAAGAAATTTCTGACAGTATAATTCAAGCAAAAGAAATAGGGGCTACAGAAATATGTTTATTTGGAGGAATAACTCCTACTATGGACATAGATTACTACTGTGATTTAATTCAGGAAATCAAAGATAATCATGACATATGTTTACATGCATTATCTCCTGCAGAAGTATTTCAAACAGCTAAAAATTCTAATATAACTACATTTGAAGCTCTGAAAAGACTAAAAAATGCGGGTATGGATACTATGACGGGTGCTTCTGCTGAAATTTTAGTAGATTCAGTAAGAGAACAGATATGTCCTAATAAATTAAAAACTTCAGAATGGTCTAGAGTAGTTAAAGAAGCTCATGAATTAGGTATTCCTACAACTTCAACAATTATGTATGGTAGTGTAGAAACATGGGAAGATAGAATAGAACACATCTTTTTATTAAAAGAAATACAAGAGGAAACAAAGGGATTTACTGAATTTGTTCCTATGACTTTTTTAGGAGACAATAATGAATTAGGTAAAATTTCTCGTGGTGCAACAGGTATTGAAGATTTAAAAATACATGCAATTTCAAGGATAATTCTGAGTAATGTTATTCCAAATATTCAAGTTTCATGGGTGAAATTAGGTTTAAGGTTAACACAGATAGCATTAACTTGTGGAGCTAATGATATTGGTGGAACAATGATTGAAGATAAAATATCTACTGCTGCGGGTGGTGGATATGGTGGATATTTGCCTGTTGAAAAAATAATTCCATTAATAGAAGATATTGGTAGGATTCCTCAAGAAAGAAGTACAAAATATGAATATTTATAATTATTTTTTTTTTATTAAAAAAAGAAAGGTGTGGAAGTATTGAATAATCAATTATGTTTATTAAGCATTTTTGAACGTTCTTGTGATGTTAGTTCACCAACAATAGTTTCAGGTTCGCCTTCAGCTAATAATTGACCGTCACGCATTAAAGCAGCAGTATCACAACATTCAAGAACAAAGTCCATATCGTGTGAAATTATTACAAATGTTTGGTCTAGTTCTTCTCTAGCATTTAAAATAGATTCAGTAACATCACGTCTAGTAATTGGATCCATTGTACCTGTTGGTTCATCTAAAATAACTATTGTAGGTTCTTTAATTAATACCTGCGCAATAGCTACTCTATGTCTTTCTCCTCCACTCATTTGGTCAGGGTATTTAGTTAATAATTTAGCTGCTTCTTCTTCTTTAAATCCTACAGCTGTAAGTACATGTAATGATTTCATTTTAGCAAATTCTGATGGGAGGTCTAAACTAATTGCATCAGTTAAATTACCTAAAATAGTTTTATATGGATATAAACTAAAATCTTGATGTAATAAACCGATATGTGGAGTTACACGTCCTCTATGCCTAGGACCTTTTTTACTCATATCAATCCATTCAGAACCTAGTCTTATTTCTATTTCTCCACCACTAGGTTCTATGAGTCCAGCAATTACTTTGGACAATGTTGTTTTTCCAGCTCCACTTAATCCTACGATACTTGCAATTTGTCCTTCATTAATAGTTAAAGTCACACCATCAACTGATTTAACAACTCCTCTTGCAACTGAGAAATAATATTTTTTAAGATTATCCATTTTTATTAATGGTTCACCAATATCTACTTCTTCGTGTTGCTGTAGGTGAGGTATTTCTTCAACAAATTTTGGTACAACTTCATCAGCAGAACCTTCTTCTTTTATTTTTCCTTCATCTAACCAGATTACTCTATCGGATAAACTTTGTATTACTTCAGGCCAATGAGAGTTAATAATCATTGTAATTTCTTTTTCTTTTACTCCTTTAAGCAATGCAGAATGTAAAACTTCAGCAGTTTTTGGATCTAAAGTTCCTGTAGGTTCATCAGCTAAGAATAACATTGGATTTTTAGCTAATTGTCTTGCAAGCACAATTCTTTGTTTTTCACCACCACTTAAATCCCTAGCAATATGGGTGATTCTATGTTCCATACGAGTCATTTTAAGAAGATTAATTGCTTTATTAACATTATCTTCATCTCTATGGTCTTCAAAAGCTTCCATAATATTTTCAATTACACTTTTTTCTTCATATAATGCAAAAGTTCTTTGAAGCATAATTGAGATTCGTTTTTTAATAGAACTGAAGTCTTGTCTAGTTGCTTTCCATAGGTTGATTTCTTTTTTTTCTAATTTTCCTTTTCCACAACGACAGGTTTCTCCTTCTTTTGAAGGTAATTCTACTCTGTCACATTCAGAACACATAGAAACGTTATAAATAATTTCTCCTTTTTCTGGTTCATATTCAGGAATACCTCTTAACATATTTAATAATACTGATTTTCCAGAACCACTACGTCCGAGAATACCTAATACTTCGCCTTCTTCTATGTTTAAGTTGATATTGTCTAAGACAATTTCATTGTCAAATAATTTTGTAATATTTTTGACTTCTATAAAACTCATAACTTCACACCTATTTGAATTAATAAATTAGTTTTATATGTTCCTAACTTTCTTATATAATTATATTATGTTATTAGTATATATTATATTTTAGGCTTTGTAGAAATCATTATTTAGATTAATTTATGAGTAAAACTCTAAAAAGTTTTTTTTCATTGATTTTTTTTATTTTAAAAATGGAAGTGTTTTCAATTCTCTTTGTTAATAAGATAAAAACAGTTAAAACTCAAAAAGAAGTCTAATAAAGTAGAATATCTTTTCATGATAACACCCTCAATTCAGGTACAATTTAATTTATTATTATTACGTTACTTGCGTATTCTTGATTTTATTAGGATAAGTCATAGTATTATTATAATAACTAAAATGTATTAATTGTAATTATTTATAATAACATTTTTATTTAATTAAAACAAATAATATAATTATATTTTAATCATTAATTAAATTACATTGTTAATGGGTTCAATTAAAATCAACCATTCGTGTGTATGGGAGTGAAGTTTAATGTTAACATCAGTACAAAAAGAGATATTGCAAAGTTTGATTAATTTATACAGACAATCCAAGTGTACTTCTGTAAAATGTGAAAATATTGCGGAATTAATGGGGAGAAATTCCGGAACAATAAGAAATCAAATGCAATCTTTACGTAGTTTAGGATTAGTAAAAGGTGTACCAGGACCTCGTGGTGGTTATAAACCAACTTTAGAAGCATATCAAACTTTAAATATAGAAAATGATCCTTGTCAGATTAACATACCGTTTTATGTTAATGGGAGGATAGTACCGGATATTTCCGTTAATAAAATAGAATTCAATAGTATACTTAGACCAGGCAATTGTGAAGCCACTATTTCTGTATTAGGTAATATTAAACATCTTGATTTAGATGATACAGTAAAAATTGGTCCAACTCCTGTTAATAATTTAACAGTTACTGGTGTAATTATAGGAAGAGATGATGTTGACAATGTCTTATTATTGAAAACCAACAATATTCAAAGTGTTCCAAATGTACCAATTAAAAGTGTTGCAACAGAAGATGTAGTAACTATAAATCCCAATTTAACATTATCTGAAATAGCAAAAATATTAATTACAAAGAATATTCGGGGTGTTCCCGTAATGGTTGATAATGAAATTCAGGGTATTGTGATGTATAAGCATTTGGTTCAAATGATATCTGAAGAAAAATATGATTTAGTTGCTAAAGATGTGATGTCTACTGATTTTGTAACGGTAAAAGAAGATATGTCCTTAATTGGAACATTAGATAAAATGTATAAAAATAATCTATCTTTAATTATATTATTAGATGATGATAATAATTTAGCTGGTATAGCAACATTTAGTGATATAATAAAACGTTTAGTAATATCATAATATACACTGATTTTTAATATTTTTTTAATAATCTGTTTTAACAACTTAGATTTTTATTCTATATAATAATTATATGATTTTTTAATTTCATTTTTTTAAGAGGTTTTTTTTCATGAAAGTAAAACATTTGAAGATTACAAAGGATATGAAAATATCTGATTTTATTAATCAATTAGATCAATCAGGAGTATTGGGTGCAGGACGTGTATCCAAAGCTACTAATCTATTAGCTGATAGTTTCAAAGATCCTGATACAAAAGTATTTTTAAGTCTAGCCGGACCGATGGTGCCAGGAGGATTACGTCAAATTATTCGTGATTTAATTGAATTAGGTTATGTTAATTTAATCATATCTAGTGGAGCAAATTTAACACACGATCTTGTTGAATCTTTTGGTGGAAGACATTATGGTGGTTTACAAGATGATGATGAACGATTACAAGAACAAGGTATCGGCAGAATAGGGGATGTTTTCACTAAATCTAACGATTTTGAAGTTTTTGAAGAAGAAATTCAAAAAATATTCTCCAAAATAAATGAAAAATATTCAGTAATTTCACATAAAGATTTTTTATATGAAATTGGATTACTTGTTGATGATGAAAATTCAATACTTGCCACAGCCAGTAAACATAATGTACCAATTTTTGCTCCAGGATTAATCGATTGTATGATTGGATTACAATTATGGATATATTGTCAGGATCATGATTTCACATTAAGTTCTGTTGGAGACATGCCAGATTATTCAGATTTTGTATATAATTCAAAAAAAGTAACTGCTTGTATGTTGGGTGGGGGATTACCTAAACATTATACTTTAGCAGGCAATATTTTAACAGGAGGAATTGATGCAGGTATACAAATAACTCTTGACAGAAGTGAAGGTGGAAGTTTGAGTGGAGCTCCATTAGAAGAAGCAAAATCATGGGCAAAAGCAAAAGCAGGTTCTAATCTTGTAACTGTTGTTGGTGATGCAACTGTTTTGTTTCCTTTAATAGTTGCTGGAGCATTAGATAAGATATGAGGAGGTTTATATCTGATATTTGATGCAATCTGTTTTGCTTTATCAGGTTTTTTCATGAAATTTTCTGATGAAGCAGTAGATGTTAAAAATAATAAACTTCTTGGAATTTTTGCGAATGTTATTTGTGTTGTATTCACATTATTAGTTTCAGTTGTTAATGGTGATGCTGCTTGTATTTTTTTAAGTATTATCATAGGAACAGGTTTATCGAAAAAAATTGATGCTATTAATCATATAATAGCTGCAATCCTATTCATTATATTATTGGCTATTATTGGTTTTCCTGAATTTAGTTGGTTATGTCTTATCATTTGTATTTTTGCTAATCTAATTGATGAATTGGGTAATGATAAATATGATGAAAAAATAGAAAATAATAGTAACGTTAATGAAACATTACTCGATAAATTTTTTAAATATAGATGTGCACTTAAAGTCACAGTATTAATATTATCCTTGTTAGGTTTAGTTAATGTTCTATTTACTAATACAATTATAAGTGGAATCATGTTTTTCCAACCACTAACAGTTATTCTATTTTATATCTTTGACTTCAGTTATGAAATGGCAGGTAAATCATTTGAGGGAATTTATAATACTTTCCAAAGTATCTTGGGGTGATTTAGAGTTATATATGCTTCTACCAATTATTGCTCCATCAGCATATTGTAGGGTATCTTTAGCTTTACCACCTTGAACTCCAACACCTGGTGAAATAATTGTTGAATTTTTACCAACAATTTCTCTTATTTTTTTAAGTCTATCTAATTTAGTTGCAGGGGCAACATAATTAGTTATTCCAAGTTCAACACCCATTTTAGCAATTTCAAGTGAAACAGGTTTTAAAAATCTATCAGCTCCGGGATGAGACATTTCAGTAAGTAAAAAAATTTCTTTACCTAACTCTTCAGCAGTATCCTTGCATGCAAGTACACTATCCTCACCAGTAAAACCATGAACTATTATAGAATCAGCACCTCTATTTAAAGTAGTTCTCACTATCTTTTCATTAGTTGCATCGATATCAGCTACTTTGAAATCACATATTATTTGAACATCATATTCTTTCTTAATATCGGTTATAATAGTAGGACCTTCAGCTAATGTAAGAGGATATCCAATTTTTATTGTATCTAAGTAATCAATTATTTGATCTATTATAGAATAAGCTTCTTTTTTTTCTTGAACATCTAAAGCTAAAATAATATTATTTTTGAATTTCATATTAAATTCTTTATTTTTTTTAAAATAAAAATTTTTTCAGTAATTTATAATTGTTTAGGGGCAGTGAAATATTACTTTTTTTATAAGGCAGATATTAATTTTTTTTAATTTTTTTTCAAGTTTACTTTAAAAATTTAAAAAACTAAAAATTATTTAAATTCTTTTTTATTAGAATTTACAAGCTGATTATATATTTTATTTAATTTTCATTCTTATTTTTATTATTTTATTCTTAAAATATTTTCAATTCTTTTTATTCCATTAATAATCAGTTTTTTTTTAAAAAAAGGTGTTTACATTTATTTTTTTTTAATAATTTTTATTTATATTTAATAATTTTTTATTTTTTTTAATAATTTTTAAAATTTTTGTTAGTTTACTTAGACTATTATGTTATATTTTATAATTATTAATAATTCCTTATTTGTTAAAATAGGAGTATATTTTTAAAGAAATCTTAAATAAAAGTACCATTAATTTTAAATATAAACATTCATATACTCTTATATATTATTTTATTATAAAACGATAAAATTGATAATAAAATAGTAGATTATTATGATATGGAGGAAATCAAAAAATGCACATAATGGAAGGTTACTTGCCTCCTGAATGGTGTGCCGTTTGGTTCGTTATCAGTTTAATTGTAGTAATTTATGGTTTAATGCAAGTAAGAAAAGTATTAGCAGAAAATGATGATGCTATGCCAGTATTAGCATTATCTGGTGCTTTTATGTTTATTTTATCTTCATTAAAAATGCCATCAGTTACTGGAAGTTGTTCACATCCATGTGGTAACGGATTTGGTGCAGTATTCTTTGGACCAGCAGTAACAGGATTATTATCCGTAATAGTATTATTATTCCAAGCTATCCTCTTAGCACACGGTGGATTAACTACCCTTGGAGCAAATGTATTCTCTATGGGTATCGTAGGTCCATTCTGTGGATGGGTAGTATGGAAAGCACTCAGAAGCGCAAATGTCTCTGGTGGAATTTCAATGTTCTTTACAGCATTTGTAGCAGATTTAATGACTTATGTGGCTACAGCAGTAGAATTAAGTTTAGCATTCCCAACACCAAACTTTATGGCTGCTTTATCAACATTCTTAGTAATATTTGCTGTAACACAAATACCATTAGCAATAGCTGAAGGTTTATTATCAACTGTAATTTATAACTACATCGTAGATGCAAGACCAGATATTCTTGTAAAATTAGGTGTAATTAGCGATTCAGAAGCAGGAGCAAATTAAAATGAATACAAAAAATATAATTCTACTCATAATAGTAGCAATATTAATAATTGCTCCTCTTGTAATTTTCAATGGTCATGGTGAAAACGATGGTTATTTCGGTGGATCTGATGACCAAGGAGGAGAAGCTATTGAAAAAAGCAACCCAAATTATAAAGTTTGGGCTGCACCAGCATGGGAACCACCTAGTGGTGAAATAGAAAGTTTACTCTTTGCATTACAAGCTGCTATAGGTGCTATTATAATCGGATATGTATTCGGTTACTGGCATGGTGGTAATAATGCAAAAAAAGATAAGAAATAAGTGAGAAAACGTTTTGTTTTCCACTTTTTTTTTTAATTAATTTTTTTTTTATCTAAATGTTTTTTTTTTAAGTGGTGATATTATGTCGATTTTTGAAGATAGTTTGGATCATTATGCAGCAAATAATAAATTAACTGATCACAATATATATTATAAGATAATATTTTCTATCGTAACATTGATTATAAATTTATTTGCAAATTCGCCAATTGTCCCATTTTTTATATTTGTTATATGTTCTGCATTAATTATATGGCGGGCAGGAATACCTGCTAAGTTTTATGCAACATTCATGTCTGTTCCAACAGGTTTTGCTATAATTACTGTGATATTTATGGCATTTTTCTTTGGTACTGGTCAACATATATGGAATTTAGGAATATTTGGTTGGGGAATTACAGCTGATGGTTTAAATAGGGGTATTTTAATACTTTTTAAAGTTTTAGGTGGAGTTTCATCATTAGCATTTTTAATCTTAACAACACCTGTAAATAGGGTGTTTACAGTATTTAATGATTTACATATTCCGCCGGAGTTCACTGATTTGGCAATTTTGATGTACAGATACATCTTTTTATTCTTAGATGTAGTTTCAACAATGTACAATTCTCAAAAAACTAGGTTAGGATATAATAGTTATATGAGTTGGATGCATTGTTTAGCTCAACTGGCCGGTCAGGTATTTATACGTACGTGGGAACAAGGTGAAATATCTTATAAAGCATTAGCTTCAAGAGGATATAATGGTAGATTGAATATGATTGGAACTGGAGAATCAATTCATGATATTTCATTAAAAGAATGGGTGCTGTTGATTGTATTTGAAATTTTAGTAATTTATTTCATTTATGTTACAGGATCTATTAATGTAGTACCTTATTTAATTCCAGTTTAATATGACAGAAGGGGAATGATTTTATGGCAATTTTAGAAACAAAAGATTTAGTGTATAATTATCCTGATGGAACTAATGCTCTAAGGGGCATAAACTTTAAAATAGAAGAAGGTCAAATGGTTTCTATTTTAGGTCCTAATGGGGCAGGTAAAAGTACACTTTTTTTACATTTTAATGGTATTCATGAACCTACTAGTGGTTCTATTGAAATTGAAGGTGAAACTTTAAAATATGATAAACAAAGTTTACTTAAAGCTAGACAAAAAGTAGGTATTGTATTTCAAAATCCTGATGATCAATTATTTGCTCCAACAGTATTTGAAGATGTGGCTTTTGGACCTATGAATATGGGTTTAGATCAAGATGAAGTTGAAAGAAGAACTAGGGATGCACTTGAAAAAGTAGGTATGTCTGAAGTAGCTAACAAAGCTCCTCATCATTTAAGTGGGGGTCAGAAAAAAAGAGTTTCAATAGCTGGAATTCTTTCTATGGAACCTAAATTAATGGTATTGGATGAACCTACAAGTGGATTAGATCCTAATGGTGCTTCCAGTATAATGCAATTATTATATGATTTAAATAAAGAAGGTATGACTATCATAATATCAACTCATGATGTTGATTTAGTACCATTATATTCGGATAATATTCATGTTTTAAGATTAGGACAAATTTTAAAATCAGGTAATTGTAAAGAAATATTCAGTGATCGTAATTTAATAGAAAAAGCTAATCTAAGATTACCTTGGATTGCTCAGTTATTTGAGAAATTAGAGGGAGATGGAATAACTATTGATCAAACAGGTTATCCATTAACTGTTGGTCAAGCATATGATGTTTTAAAGGATAAACTTTAAAATATTATTCTCATTACTATTTTTTTTATATAAAATCTTTGATTTTATATTTTAACACCACTTTTTTATTACTTTATTTTTAATTTTTAATACTTCTGTTTTTAATTATAAAATCTTATTATTAAAATAGAACATATATAAATAAAGATGATAAATAATTTTAAGTCTTTTAATACAATCTTTTTTAATTATATTAAATCATGACTAAATATGGGAGGGAAAGTATGTCTGAAGACATAGATGTGGATTTTTATCAATCAATCATAAATAAATTAGAAACTAAAGTTGATTATGCAGATATACGTGTTGGAGATTCATTAAGTAATTCTATTGTAATGAAAGATAATAAAATTGATAATATTGACACAGGAATTAATTACTCTGTAGGAATAAGAGTATTAAAAAATGGTGCATGGGGATCAGCATACACATCTGATATTAATAAAGTACAAGAAGTTGCTGATAATGCAGTCACATTAGCCAGTAATTTAAACAGTGATGTGGAATTAACAGAACCAAATCCTCATGAAGCTGTAGTTAAATCAAAAGCTAAACTAAAAATAAATGATGTTTCTGTTGAAGAAAAAATAGAAGCTATGAAAGAAGCTAATCAAGCAGGTCAACTGGACAGTATACATAGTATAAATATTTCATATTCTGAATCTGAATCTACAAATTTACTTATAAGTACTGAAGGAACTAATATAATCACTAATAATAATAGAGTAATTTTTTCAATGAATTCAGTTGCTTCTAATGGTGAAGTTATGCAGATAGGACATAAAAGTCTTGGTGGTGTTCAAGGTTTTGAACTTATAAAAAATGCGGATTTAGAAGAATTCGGACGAAATATATCAGATAAAGCAATAAGTTTACTTGATGCTAAAACTCCACCTAGTGGTAATTTTCCTGTAATTCTTGATTCAGAATTAGCGGGTGTTTTTATTCATGAATCTTTAGGTCATGCATCTGAAGCAGACATTATTCTTCAAAATGATTCAATACTTAAAAATAAAATGAATGAAAAAATAGGTTCTGAATTAGTCACAGTTGTTGATGATGCATCTTATGAAGATGGATTTGGTTATTATCCTTATGATGTGGAAGGAACAAAAACTGAAAAAAATGTTCTTGTTGAAAAGGGTGTATTAAAATCAGTGCTTAGTTCTCGTGAAACTGCTAAAAAATTAGGTCGCCAATCTAGTGGTAATGCCAGATCTATAATAAAAGATCAACCAATTGTACGTATGAGTAATACTTATATCGCTCCTGGTGAATCCACATTTGATGAACTCTTAGAAGATATGTCTGAAGGTATTTATCTTAAAGGTTCACGTGGAGGTCAAGTAGATACTGGTCGTGGAATATTCCAATTTAATGCTGTAGAAGCTTATATTATAGAAAATGGTGAATTAGGTGATCATTTAAGGGATGTTTCTTTATCTGGAAGTACTTTAGATATATTAACTAATGTAACTGGAGTAGCTAATGATCTTAAGTTTGGGGTAGGTTTTTGTGGAAAAGATGGACAAACAGCACCTGTAGGTGATGGTGGACCTCATGTAAGAGTTAGTCAAGCAACTGTTGGGGGAGTTCAATAGTTTATGTCTTCTGAAGTTTTAAATAAATTTGAACAAGAATTGTTACTTAAAATAGCAAGGGATAATATAAAAACACATTTGTCCTATGAACCTTATGAAGCACCTAATAATCTTCCGGTTGTATTTCATGAAAAATTAGGGGTTTTTGTTACTTTAAATATTAATAATAATTTAAGGGGTTGTATTGGTTATCCTGAACCAATTAAACCTTTATTTGATGCAGTTCTAGATGTATCTTTATCAGCTGCTTTTGAAGATCCTAGATTTTTACCATTAACAAAAAATGAATTTGAAAATATTACTATAGAAATAAGTGTTTTGACAAAACCACAAGAAGTTGTTGTTCAAAATTATGAAGAATACTTAGAAAAATTAACTGTAGGTGTGGATGGTTTAATCATAGAATATAAGTTTAATAGGGGATTATTACTTCCACAAGTACCAGTTGAACAAAATTGGGATATTAAGGAATTTCTTGAAAATTTATGTTATAAAGCAGGATTAAATTCTGATGCATGGAAAATGGAAGATACTAAAATTTATAATTTTCAAGCACAAGTATTTCAAGAGAAAAAATAGGAGGATATGTTATGAAGTTACCACAGGTACCAACACCTGATGAATTAATTGATAAGGGTTTTAATAGGGCAAGTAAAGCTGCATCAAAAGTTAGGAGCTCAAAATTGCATGGACGTGTTAAAGGAAAACGTATTGAAGAAGTTAGGGTCGACACGGCATGTGATACAATTAATGCAACGTTGAGTAAAATAATTTCAGGAACACCTGAAATAGAAGAATTACCTGAATTTTATCAGGATTATATTGATATAGTTGTGGGTGTTGATCAATATAAACACTCTTTGGGGGCTGTTTATTGGGCATTAAGTGTTTTAAAGCAAATTCAATCCCAATATACTAATAAAATTAAAAAATCTGATTCATTAAGTGCAATTCCTATACGTAAAGAGGCTTTTGGTCGAATTGCTTCTGTTGTTAATAGAATTGAAGATGAATTGGATTTTCTTGATTTCTGTAAACGTGAATTAAAAAATATGCCAAATATTGATTTTAATGCAGTTAGGGTAGTAATTGCAGGTTTTCCAAATGTTGGTAAATCAACTTTACTTAATAATATAACTGATGCTCGTCCAAAAGTTGCAAATTATCCATTTACAACTCAAGGTCTTCAAATTGGAAACTATGAAAGAAACTGGAGAAAATATCAAATTATAGATACTCCAGGGTTACTTGATAGATCTATTAATGATATGAATGAAATAGAATTAAATGCTATTGCTGCTTTAGAACATTTGGGTAATATTATTATTTACATATTTGATCCATCAGAAACTTCTGGATTTTTAATGGAAAATCAATTTTTATTATACGAAGAAATCAAAAATGTTTTTGAAACACCTATGATTTGTTTATTTAATAAAACAGATTTATTGGAAGATGATTCTGTTATTGTAGAATACTCAGAAAAAATTGATAATCCTATATTTAGAACAAGCATCAATGATCATTCTCAAATAGAAGAAATCAAAAAATTAATTGAAAAATTAGGTAAAGATACTCAACAAGAAGATGAATTCACCAAATACTTAGAAAGTTTGGAAAAAGATTAATTTATCTAATTATTTTTTTCATGTTTGAAAAATCCTGTTTTTAAAGATTATTACTTTTAATAATACTTTTTTTTAAAATTTAATTATTTAAGAAACAAAAATATATTAACAAATGGTTACTAAAGTATTATTATATATGATATAATATGGAGATGATTTTCATGGTCAAAATAGATAATATTGTAAAAAATCAAAATGTGGAAGAAACCACTGAAGAAGAAGTTATTGAAGAAGAAAAAATTGATGAAGAAAAAATTGATGAAAAAGTTGTTGATGAAGAAGTTGCTGATGACGAAGAAACTACTGAAGATAAAAATGAAGAGTTTGATTACAGAGTTTACGGTCAACAAGCAGCTGATGATGCAAAAGGTGCAGCTGAAAAATTATTCAATGATATCATGTCTACATTGAAAGCTAAACAAGATGATTTCAATGAAACTATAAATGAATATAAAGCTAATAAACCACCAGTTGATGTTTTAGAATATCCTGAAGAATTAGTTATTAAAGCTGATTTACCACGCGTAAACAAAGAAAATATCAATATTCAAATGAATACAGAAGTAGTAGAAATTGAAGTCAATTTCCCTGAAGAATCAGAAGCAGATGAAGATGTAAAAATCATTAGAAAAGAAAGATGTAATGGTTTAACTAAAATAGGTGTTATACTCACTGCTGAAGTAGATTTAAAAGATGTAAAAGCTACTTTTGAAGATCAAGTATTAACTTTAAGATTACCAAAAGTTAAAGGTAAAAAAGTTGATGTAGAAATAGTATAACTTAACTCTTTTTTTTCTTTTTACATGCTTTTTAATAACACTTTTTTTCTCTAAATTTATTTAATCTCATATTAATATATAACAGGGTTGATAATAATGAAACCATATGTCATATTGATTGGTTCAGCTTCTGGAATTGGAAAATCTACAATAGCTTATGAACTATCTAAAAAATTAAATATCAAATATTTGCTTGAAACTGATTTTATACGAGAAGTTGTAAGGGGAGTTATAGGTGCGGATTATGCTCCAGCTTTACATAAATCTTCATATAATGCATACACTACTTTAAAAACAGCTAATATAATCGATTCAGAAAATAAATTAATAGAAGTAGGATTTGAAGAACACGCTTCTTTTGTATTTCCCGCTATAGAAAAAGTTATTAAACGATCTATTAAAGATAAAAATTCTTTGATTATAGAAGGAGTTCATTTAGTACCGGGGTTAATAAATCTGAAACAGTTTGTAAATGATGCAAATATTTATTTCTTCATATTAACTGTTGATAAAGACGTTCATCAACAAAGATTCATTAAACGAGCTATGGAATTGAAACGTGGTGGAACACAATTAGATTATTTTAAAGAAAATCGTATTATTAATGATTATTTAATTAATCAAGCTAAATATAATAACGTGCCTGTAATAAATAATGAAGATAAAGATTTAACTATTAAAAAAATCTTACATTATATAACTGAGGTATCAAAAGAGGTGTTTCTAAAACATTCAATAGATGATTTGGAATTAGAAAGAGAAATTGTTTTAAAATATGATGGAAGAATAAATGATATATCTTATCATATACCTAATTTCGAAGAACCTTTGAAAAGAACTATATTAAATTATGATGATCCTAATTATTCAAAGAATTTCCTTGAGAAAATTAATAATGATTCAAAATTTAAAGATTCTTTAGAAGAATTATATGATTTATCAAATAATATTCATAGCCATAATATTTCCGCACCTGATGAAACCAGTTTAAATAAAATAATCATGGAATTAAAAGATAACGGATTATTATATGATGAAAATCTCATAAAAAAAGGGAGGTAAATAATGGATTTAAATAATTTTGAAGATAATGTATCACTATCTGATTGTCCAGTTTGTGGTAGTAAAAATACTTTGAGAGTTACAAGTAAAACGGACAACATACCTTATTTTGGAGATATTTTTGAAACTTCAGTTTCATGTCAACAATGTGGTTATCAATCATCAGATAGTATATCTCTAGAACAGAATGATCCAGTTAAATACACTTTAAAAATTGATGAATCAAAAATGAATACTCGTGTAGCAAAGTCTCAAACAGCTACAATCACAATTCCTGAATTGGGGCTAAAAGTGGAACCTGGTGCTAAATCACAGGGTTATGTATCTAATGTTGAAGGAATTTTAAATAGGTTTGAAGATGCTGTTTTAAGAGCTATAAAACTTGAATCTGATAATTCAGATGTACAGGATAATGCACTAAATATAATTGAAATGATTACACAATTAAAAATGGGTGAAATATCTGCAAATTTAATACTTGAAGATCCATGGGGCAATAGTTTAATTGATGATGATGATGCTAAAAAAGTTATGTTAACTCAAGAAGAAGCAGATAAATTAGAAACAGGTTTCACAACTATTGATCAATAGGAGGATAATATCATGTCAGTTTTTGAAACAATTGAAAAAAGATATAGTGTACGTGGGTTTGAAAATAAAGAAATTGAGGAAGAAAAATTAAATAAAATACTTGAGGCTGCTAGACTTGCACCGACAGCAACTAATAATCAAGCTTTCAAAATATATGTGATTGACACTAAAAAACATCTTAATGAATTGGATGAAGTAAGTAATTTTCCTTGGTTAAAAGAAGCACCATTAATATTAGTTGTTGTAAGTGTTGATAATGAAGCTTGGACTAGAAAATGGGATGCTAAAAATCATGGTGAAATTGATGCTACTATAATAATGGATCATATTATTTTAGAAGCTACTGATTTAGGTTTAGGAACTTGTTATATTGCAGCATTTTATCCTAAAGCATTATCAAAATTATTAAATCTATCAGAACAAGAGCATCCCGTTTTAATGACTCCTATAGGTTATCCTAATGCTGAACCGAGGGGAACTGATCGTAAAAGTTTAGATGAAATAGTAAAATATGTATAAATTTTTTATTTTTTTTTTTTAAAATAGTGTATTTTTTTTTGGTGTTTAAAAAAATAAGAGATTTAGAATAAATCATCTTCATTTTCATCTGGTTTATCGTTGATTTTAAGTGTTGCTTTAACATCCATACTTAAAGCATCACAATCAGCTTTAATTGCATCCAAATGTTTTAATATTCTTATTTTTTCTTCATTTATCCTTTCAATATTGGTGTATGGATAAATAGATTCTTTTAACATTTCATATTCAATTGTAGAATATGGGTAATCATTTAATTGTTTACATACGTTGACTAATACATCTCCAAGGAATTTATTCATTTCTACTTTTACTCTTTCTCTGATCATTTTGTCGCTGTCTAAATTTTCTTTCATGAGACGTACTACTTCAGCTTTAGCAAATGGTAATTTTTCACCATCTTCGTCGAGATATTCTTCGGTTTCTTCAGTAACTTCGTTTTCTTCAATTTCTTCTTCTATATTTTCAACTTCGTTTTCTTCAAATTCTGCCATATCAATACCTCTTAATTTATATGTAATAAAAACATATTTGATGTTAATATATTTATCTTTGTTAATTTATAAATGTATTGCTATTATTGATTATAGCATTAATATTACATATTGCTTGGTTAATAACTAGTATAATTTTTTATTATAATCGCAATATATTAGAAACTATTATTTAAAAAAATAATTTTTAAACTGCTTCATATATATTTAATTATATTTTTTTACTAAGTATAGTCACTGGTTTAATTATATTAATTTGTTTAAAAAAAATAAAATAAGAAAAAGTGTTACTATAAAATATTTAAACCCATATCTAATGATCTGGCACTATTTGTTATGAAACCACTTGAGATAACATCCACATCTAACTTGGCATAATCAACTATATTGATTGGAGTTATTCCACCACTAACTTCTAAAATAATTTCATCACGTAATTTACGTTCTTTAAGTGCATCAATCACTTCAGTTATTTCTGATGGTGTCATATTATCTAACATAACAATATCTGCACCAAACATACTTGCTCGGATAGCATCATCCAAATTTTCAACTTCAATTTCAATTTTTTTAGTAAAACTAACATTAGCTTTAGCTAATTCAAGGGACTCTATTATTCCACCAACTATTTGGATATGGTTATCTTTAATCAATACACAATCATCTAATTTAAATCTATGTGTATCACCACCACCAAGTTCAACTGCTCTTTTTTCAAGTTTTTGTAATCCGGGGGTTGTTTTACGTGTACAAGCAACACGAACGTTTGGATTAATTTCTGCAACTTTTTGACAAGTATTATATACTATTGTTGCTATTCCACTTAAATGCATTAAATAATTTAGGATGCTACGTTCTACAGACAATATATCTTGGGCTTTACCTTCTATTTCTAAAATACAGTCTCCTTTATGTATTTCTTCTCCATCCAAATAACTAGAAATAATATTTAATTCAAAATAATCTAATATATAATAAGCAACATCCATACCTGCTAAAATACCATCCTCTTTTGCAATAATTTCTGCCTGAGCCCATTTATCAGAACTTACTAGACTATTAGTTGTGATATCTTCAAAACCAATATCATCATATATGTTTTCAATTATGCGGTTATCACTAAATATAGTCATAAATAATTACCTTCCTAAAAAAAAATATTAATATATCTTTTTATCATTTATTAATTAATCATTTATTTTATTAAAAATATATTTCTTTAGTGAAAATTATACATAATAGTAAGAAATTACATGGGGTATTCATATTATAGAATTAACATTTTTAGGTACAGCTTCAGCTATTCCTACAAAAACTAGAAATCATACTTCTATTGTTATTAAAGTGTCTAATAGGATGATATTATTTGATTGTGGTGAAGCAACACAAAAACAAATAATGGAAGCTGAAATTAGTCCAATGAAAATAGATGATATATACATAACTCATTTACATGGAGATCATATCTTAGGTTTACCTGGAATAATTCAATCATTAGCTTTTAGAGGAAGAACCAGGCCATTAAATATTTATGGCCCTGTAGGTATTGAAGAAACTATCAATCATATTATTAATTTAGGATATTCTACCATAGGTTATGATATTGTGGTTCATTCAATAGAGGAAGATGAAGAATTAATCTATGAACAATCAGATTTTAAAATCAATGCTAAATTGATGAATCATACAGTACCTAATTATGCTTATAAAATTGAAGAAATAAGACAACCAAAATTCATAAAAAGTAAAGCTTTAGAATTAGGTGTGCCTGAAGGTCCTTTATTCGGTAATTTACAGAGAGGTCAGGAAGTTGAAGTAAATGGTAAAATAATTAAGCCAGAACAAGTATTAGGACCACCTCGTGAAGGGGTTAAATTAATTTTTAGTGGGGACACACAACCTAATGAACACATGATTGGGTTTGCTAAAAATTGTGATGTTCTTATTCATGAAGCTACATTTAGTGAAGAATTAAGAGATAAAGCAATTGAAAACGGGCATTCAACTGCAAAAGATGCTGCAAAAATAGCTAAAGAAGCATGTGTTGAAAAATTAATATTGACTCATTTATCTAATAGGTATACAAATTCTGATGTATTGGTTAATGAGGCAAAAGAACTATTTGAAAACACGGTTTATGCTAAAGATTTTATGCAAGTAATTATAGAAAATAAAAAACCAGTTAAAATAACTAAAAACTAATATTTATTATTTATTTAAATTAAATATCAATTTATAAAAACATTATAACAGGTGAAAGTATGGGTTTTTTTAGTAAAGATGAAATTAATCCAAAATTAATACCATTGATTCAAAAACATGAAGCTGTTGGAATAGTTAAAGTAAATGACATAGGAAAATATTCTGTTAGACTTGAATCTGATAAATTAATTTTAGAAAATTATGAACCTAATCAACAGTTAAAACCAATAGCACTTAGAGATATATCTTATTTAGAATATTATAAAGGTAATTTTATTAATGAACCTAAATTAACTATAGAGGCTAATAGAAGAACATATGTATTTGCAGGGGTGGATGATAATGATAATGAATTAAAAGCATTTTATCAAACTATTTTAGAAATTAAACAAAATGAACAAAACGAAAGACGAATGAGATCTTCTGGAGGTATGCCACATCCAAATTTAAATATAACTAATCCTAATAAACAGGCACCTAGAAAAGATTTTTCTCAAAATAAATATCTTAATGATGAATATATAGAAAATAATCAATTGAATGGTTCTAATAATATTAATTCTGTTGATATTAGGGAATATAAAGAAGATTCATCTAAAAATGTTGATTTTGCTGATGAATATGTGGATAATCATGAGGTAAATGTTTCTGATAATGTTAAAGCTCATGATGTTCAGAAGTCTCTGAAAGTTTCATCTAAGGATGATGATTTTGAAGACACGTATGTTAATAATTCTCCTGTAGACAATTCACAAGATATGTCTAACAGTACATATACTATGGAAGGTAATCCTGAATTTATACTGGATCCTGCAGATCAAATTAGGAAATTTTATGAACTCAAAGAGGATGGTATAATAACTCAAGAAGAATTTGATAAAAAGAAAAAACAATTATTGGATTTATAATTTTTGGGATAATATGAAAAAAGTTAGAAATGTAATAAGCATGATATTAGGTTTTGTTTTTTTCTTAACTCTTATTGTTGTATTATTGACTAAATTTTTAATCAAATAAAAATATTTTGAATATATAGATTATTAAAAGATGGGATTTGTTATGTATACTTTTACAGCAAGTATATTAATTAATTGGACTATAGGCATATCATTAATGTGTATTTTTCATGAACTATTTTTTTCAGAATATTTTTATGAAAAAACGGGTTTGAAAACATATTATTATAAACGAGATAGTGTTCATTACGTTACTAATTATGTCGATACGAATCCCATATTATTTAGACAAAATTCATCTAATGAAAAATTACTCACAGATAGTTCATGGTTATTATTGGTTGGCTATATTTTACCGATATTATTTATAATTATGTTATTACCAGTATTATTAATGCATAATGTGCCTAAAATAATTATATTTCCTTTATTCCTATGGCTTTATAATTCTATAATAATTACAATAAGAAAACGATTAAATGATTATGATGAATTATCAGAACTAAAATCACCATATAGGCATAGATTTATTCCAACTTCATTGTTAATATCTATTATTTTAAATATTGTTATCTTTATATTAGTATCCTGTTATATTGGTTTAACAACAGTTCATTTAGAAATTGTACCTTTAATTTTAATAATATTTTATGTGCTGATAGATAATATTGTATTATTTATGGATAAATTTATAAAAGATTCTTCAAATGATTTCAGAGAAGTTAATAATTATAAAAATCTGTTAAAAATATTGATGTTTATCATAATTATAACAGTTTTAATTTTATTATTGGTATTTTTAATAGGTTTTAATATTAATGAATCAGTATCCTACTATCAATCTGCTTTTGATAATTTCCTTGAATATCAAAAATCTAGAGGATAATATCAAAACTTAATTTTTTTATATAATATGTACACATAAAATTAACTATAATATAAGTATATTTTATACTAAAATTTATGAATCAGTAAATAGGTGAATGATATAATGAATATTCCATGGGTAGAAAAATATAGACCACAAACACTTGATGATATAATCGGACAAGAACAGATAGTGGGAAGATTAAAAAGATATGTTGAAGAAAATTCAATGCCTAATATAATGTTTACAGGTTCTGCAGGTGTTGGAAAAACAACTTCTGCATTAGCTTTATCAAAAAGTTTACTAGGTGAATACTGGCAACAAAACTTTTTAGAATTAAATGCATCAGATGCAAGAGGAATTGATACGGTAAGGAATGAAATAAAAAGTTTTTGTAAACTTAAAGCTATTGGTGCTCCATTTAGAATAATATTTTTGGATGAAGTTGATAACATGACTAAAGATGCTCAACAAGCTTTAAGACGTGAAATGGAAATGTATACAAAAACATCTTCATTTATTTTATCATGTAACTACTCTTCCAAAATTATTGATCCGATACAATCTAGATGTGCTATATTCAGATTCACTCCTATCAAAGCCATTGATATTATCAATAGGTTAAAATATATAGCTGAACAAGAAGGTTTAGAAGTAGAAGAATCTGCTTTAGAAAATATAGTATATTTCACGCAGGGGGATATGAGAAAATCCATTAATATATTACAAGCTTCCACAACAACTGATAATAAAGTTACTGACGAAACAGTATATGATGTTATAAGTAGAGCAAAACCTAGGGATGTTCGTAAAATTATTAATAAAGCTTTGGATCGTGATTTTATGGGAGCTCGTGATTTATTAAGGGATGTAATGGTTCTTGATGGAGTAAGTGGTGATGATTTAATTACTCAAATATATCAAGAAGTTACTCAGATGACAACTGAAGGTCTTATTCCTGAAGAAAGTTTCATAAAATTAATGGAATACATGAGTGAATGTGATTATAGGATTAGGGAAGGATCAAATCCAAGACTTCAGTTAGAAGCATTATTAAGTAAATTTTTAATTGTTAAACAGGATGCATAAAATTGAAATGGGTAGAAAAATACGCACCCAAATCTTTGGGTGAAGTACTGGGAAATGCTAAAATAAAAACATTAATAGAAGTATGGGCTAAAAATTGGGCAGAAGGCACCCCACAAAAACCTTTATTATTGATGGGACCACCAGGTGTAGGAAAAACTACCATAGCACATTTAATTGGAAAAGAATATTTTTCTGAAACAATAGAATTAAATGCTAGTGACAAAAGGTCTTATGATATTATAAAAAACACTGTAGGTGAATCTTCTCAGACAAGAAGTCTTTTTCATGATGGTTATAAATTAATCATAATGGATGAAGTGGATGGAATAAGTGGAAGAGATGATTCTGGTGGAGTTAAAGCAATTAATGAAATTATAAAAAATGCCAAAAATCCATTAATAATGATGGCAAATGACCCATACAGTAAAAGAATAACTTCAATTAAAAATAAATGTCAACAAATAAAATTCACAAAAATACACTCAAATTCTATAAATGCACAACTTAAAAGAATATGTTCACAAGAAAATATAGAATACGATCCAGAAACAATCAAAGAATTAAGTAAACAATCAAATGGTGACTTAAGATCTGCCATCACAAGTCTTGAAGCTATTGTTGATAATTCTCGTAAAATAACTCCTGAAAGTTTAGGTGTTATTGCTCAAAAAGATGGTGAAAAGAATGTATTTGATTCTGTAAGAACAATTCTTAAAAGTAAAACACCAGAACATGTAGTTGATGCAATGAGAGTTGAAGCACAACCACAATTTTTAATTGAATTAATTGCAGAAAATATACCACGTGAATATGAAAGAACAGATGAAATAGCTAAAGCGTATGAACAGATAGCTCTTGCAGATTTGAATTTAGGTAGAGCATTTAGAACACAGAATTACACTTATTGGAAGTATGCATTTTTATTTATGGGAAGGGGAGTAGCAAGCAGTAAAAAACAAACATATAAAAAATTTGCCAGATATACTAATTCAACTGTATATGCTAAATTATCTAAAAGTAGGAAAATAAGGAACCTAGAAGAAGCAGTAACAAATAAAATGAGTAAAAGGTTACATACTTCTCCAAAAGAATTAATAAATCAGTTACCTTACTACAAAGTTCTTTTTGAAGATAATGAAACTGCCTATGACTTGAAAGAATATTTTAAATTAACTGATGATGAAATAAAATTATTCAGGTCTAGAAAAATACCTGCTTCAATAGAGAAAAAACGATTAAAAGAACTAAAAAAACAACAGGAAAAAGAAGAAAAAGAATTCCAAAAATTGAAAAAAGAACAAGAAAAAGAAAATAAATCAAAACAAGTTGATGTAACTACAGTTCAACAAGAAGTTGAAGAAAAAATTACTGAAGTAGAAGAAATTAAAGCTGATGAAAAAAGTTCTAAAGTTACTAAAGAAAAAGAATTGAAATCAGAGAAAAATACTACAAAATCATCTGAGAAAGATAAAAAACCAAAATCAAGACAAACAACATTGTTTGATTTTTAAATCTTATTTTTTTTCAAAATTTTGATATTAGATTTATAAATTTTATAATTTCCAATATTTTAGTAGATAAACATTTTATATGAAAAGAGTGATAATACCAATGTTTTTTTATGCCGATAATATGATGAAATTTGCTTTCTCAAAAGAATTTGATGATGAGGATGATTTTGAAGCCGGTTTTGCTATTATGGGAATTCCATTTGATAGCACAACTAGTTATTTACCCGGTTCAAGATTTGGTCCTAAAGCAATTAGGGAAGCTTCTTATAATTTTGAAGCATATAATTTAAGATTCAATACTTTTTTAGATACAGTTAGTTATGATATTGGTGATATACAAGTTGCCAATGGTAATTATGAAGCTACTCATCCTATGATTACAGATACTATAAAGTCTGTTTTGGATATGAATCTAGTTCCCATAGTTATGGGTGGTGAACACACAATAACTAATGGTGTTTTAAGTGCAATATTTGATTATGATGAACAATTATTTCATGATTTGACTATTGTTCATTTTGATGCACATTTGGATTTAAGAGATGAATATCTTGGAGAAAAATATTCTCATGCTAGTGTATTGAAGAGAATACATGAAATGAATCCGAAAGAAATTATTCAATTAGGGATACGTTCTGCTGAATATGATGAATTAGAATATGCTAAACATTCTGATAATATAACTTTTTATACTAGTTATGATATTCAGGATGATAAAAACAGTATTCTTAAAAAATTAAATGAAATAGAATCTCCGATTTATATTACTGTTGATATTGATGTTTTAGATCCAGCATATGCTCCTAGTGTAGGAACTCCTGCATCTTGTGGAATAACTCCAAGGGATCTGGAAGATATGCTTTCCATAATTTCAAAAAAGAAAACTATAGGTTTAGATGTTGTTGAAGTATCTTCAAATATGATGGGTGATTCAACAAGCATTAATGCAGCTAAAGTAATTTATGATTATCTCTGTTTACAGAGTTTTTAAAAATTAAATAATTTAAAATGTAACATTATTAATAACAATTAATGAGGGTGAATTTGAATGTTTCCAGTTACAAGAATGAGAAGAATGAGGACTGATGAAAGAATAAGAAATATGTTTCGTGAAACTAGTGTAGATATGGATGATTTTATTTATCCATTGTATATTAAAGAGTCTACAGTTGATGGAAATCCTGAAGAAATAAGTACAATGCCGGGTCAATTCCGTTATTCTGTCAATGATGCTGTTGATTTTGCAGGATTACTTGAAGATCAAGGTTTGACATCAGTACTATTATTTGGCATACCGAATCATAAAGATGCTGTGGGAAGTAGTGCTTATGATCCTAATGGTATTATTCAACAAACAATTAAAGGATTAAAAGAACAAACTGATTTGGTTGTAATTGGGGATGTCTGTATGTGTGAATATACAGATCATGGACATTGTGGTATAATAAAAGATGAATATGTTCAAAATGATCCAACTCTTGATTACTTATCAAAAATAGCTGTTAGTTATGCTCAAGCAGGAGCAGATGTTGTTGCTCCAAGTGATATGATGGATGGTAGGGTACGAGCAATTAGAACGGCTTTAGATGAAAATGACTATGTGAATGTACCAATTTTCTCATATGCTGCAAAATATGCTTCAACATTTTATTCACCATTTAGAGAAGCAGCTGATTCAGCACCAAGTTTTGGTGACAGGAAATCTTATCAAATGGATCCAGCTAATTTCAATGAAGCAATTCGTGAAGTTGCTCTTGATATAGATGAGGGAATGGATGCTGTTATAGTTAAACCTGCAATGCCTTATTTAGATGTATTACGTGAAGTAAAACAAAAGTTTAAAATGCCTACTATAGCTTATCAAGTTAGTGGTGAATATTCTATGATAACAGCAGGTATTCAAAAGGGTTATATTACTGAAGATTTATTAAATGAATCTTTATTGTCTATAAAAAGGGCAGGTGCTGATATGATTATCAGTTATTTTGTTCCTCAATTGTTAGATATGGATAAACCTTATTAAATCCATATTTTTTTGTTATTTTTTCAGAAATTTTTTTATCATTAAATTCTTTTTTTTTCAATTATTTTTCTTTTGAATTATTGTCAAGGCTTCCTTCAAAATCAATCTTAAGAAAACTTAATAATTAACTTCAAACATATATTAAAATATTGATAAAGTATTAATGATATATCACATGATAATCTTTCATAATATTATCAATTTATTTAGGAGCACAAACTAATGAATTTGACTAGTTCCGAAATAGGTAAATTAGGTGAAATTGCCACGTTATATGAAGTAGCTGCTTATCCAAAGCCGGGGAATGTTCATAGAACTCATGATTTTGAAAACATGTCTTTTGAAGATTTTTTAGTAAGTAGTGTAGTTATAAAAGATAATTTACAACATGTTGCTGAAAAAACTTTTAAATGTTATCCTAATTTATTAAATGAAGTTAATTTAGGCGAAAATATATTAAATTGTGTTAAGGATACTAATAATCTGGTTAACACCAATACTAATTTGGGAATAAGTATGTTATTAATTCCAATAGCATCTGCAGTAGCCACATTGGTAAATCATGATTCTATAAATTCTTTGGCGGATAATTTAGATATATTAATTAAAAATACTCAAGTTAATGATGCTATTGCATTAACAAATTCTATAAAAATATCTCATGCTGGTGGTATGCAGAATAAACCATCAAAATATGATATTAATGATAGTGATACTATTGATGAAATTATAGAAAATAAAATAACTATGTATGACTTACTTAAAATTTCTGAGAAGTATGATAAAATATCTTATGATTTGGTTAATAAATTACCTGTAATAACTAAAATTGGTTATCCTGAGTATATTAATGTAATAAATGATTTTTCACGTAATGATGCCACTATTCAAACTTATTTGACAATTTTGGCTAATGTACCTGATACATTAATCAGTAGAAAATATGGTGAAGAAATATCAAATAATATATCAAAAATGGCTAAAGAAATATTAGATAACACAGATATCGGAACAAAAAATCGATTAGATGCTTTAAATAAATTTGATTCTTATTTACATAATAAAAAATATAATCCTGGTACAACTGCTGATTTCACAGCAGCATCCTTATTTGTTGGATTATTAGATAAATATTTCAATACAGGTATATGATTTAAAAAAAATATAAGGGGGAAAATTATTGCTAGACAAAATGATTAATGAATTGCATCTTTATGAAAAAAAATTGCTTAATGGAATGAAAACAAATGATACAATTTCACCTGAAGAAATAGTTGAAAATGAAGGCATGGATATTAAAGCTGTAATGAGTGCTGCAGGAATGTTATCAAGTAAAGATATAATTTCAGTTGATAAAACAGCTACTGATAACATATCTTTATCTGAAGAAGGTAAAGATTTTGCAGAAAATGGTCTTCCAGAACAAAGAATTTTACAAGTATTACAAGATTCATCCAAACAAGGACAAGATACATTGCCTATGGATGAAATAATGGAAAAAGCAGGTTTAGAGCAACGATTCTCCAATATTGCTATTGGATGGGTAATGCGTAATCGTTGGGCTACAATGGGTAAAGGTGTTATGACTATTACAGATAAAGGTAAAGAAGTAAATATTTCTGAATTACCTGAATCTAAATTCTTAAAATTTCTCAGGGAACATGAACATGTTACTAATAAAGAATTAGATGATAAGTTTAGTGGTGTAGTGAAAGAGTTTAACAAAAGAAAAAATTTAATAAATGTTAAAACTACTCAGGACTTTAAATTCCGTATAAATAAACGGGGTAAAGAAATATTAAATAAAGGATTAACTATTCAGGATGAAGCAACACAATTAACTCATGAACAATTAAAAACAGGTTCATGGAAAAATTTACATTACAGAGGATATGACATTAACGCTTCAGCTCCTAAAAATTATCCGGGAAAAACACATCCGTTACAACAAACAATAGAAGAAATACGTGACATATTTATTGATATGGGATTTGATGAAGCTAAAGGAAATATTTTAGAATCGGCATTTTGGAATTTTGATATGCTTTTCCAACCTCAAGATCATGCTGCCCGTGAAATGCAAGATACTTTTTATGTAAGTAATCCTTCAGTAGCTAATTTGCCTGATCAAAATTTAGTTGATAAAACTAGAGCTGAACATGAGCATGGTGGAAATACGGGTTCAGAAGGTTGGAACTATAAATGGAATGAAGATATAGCAAGACAGGTAGTTCTCAGAACACACACTACAGGATTATCTGTAAGATATTTATCTGAACATCAACCACCTCTTAAAATGTTCTCTGTCGGAAGAGTATTTAGAAGAGAAACTATAAATTATAAACATTTACCAGAATTCCATCAGGTGGAAGGTATAGTTGCGGGAGAAGATATGAGTTTTAAAAATTTACTTGGAATACTCAAAGAATTCTATAGAAAACTTGGTTTTAAAGTTAGATTTAGACCAGCATATTTCCCATACACATATTTATCAATTGAATCTGAGATATATGTACCTGAAAAGAAAAGTTGGATGGAATTAGGTGGTTCTGGAATGTTTAGACCAGAAGTACTTGAACCATTAGGTATTGAAACTCAAGTTGCAGCATTTGGTCTGGGAATTGAAAGATTAGCAATGATGAGATATGGAATTGAAGATATTCGTATGTTATATCAAAGTGATATTGGTTGGTTAAGAAATTTACCAGTGACAAGAAATATTAAATCTTTTTAGATGAGGTGAAATTATGTCAATAAATCCTTTTGAGACTAAACTTGAAGCAATAACAAATACTATAAAAATTCTTGAAAAGCAGAATAATGATGAAAATAAAGAAAAAATTGAAGAATTAAAAAAAGAAAGAACTAAATTATTAAAAGAATTGAAAGTTTACTAATTTAGATTCTTTCATTTTTTTTTTATTTGGGGTGATAAAACGGAATTATTAGTAAGTGCAATTAATTTAAATGAAGCTAAAGAAGCCGTAATGGGTGGTGCGGACATACTTGATGTAAAAAATCCTAAAGAAGGTTCTTTAGGTGCTAATTTTCCATGGATTATCAAAGAAATCAGTGAATTTGCAAATAATGAAATAATTGTAAGTACTACTATTGGTGATGTTCCATATAAACCAGGAACAGTAGCGCTCGCTGCTTTGGGAAGTGCTGTTTCAGGATCTGATTATGTTAAAGTAGGACTTTATGGTCCTAAAACTTATGAAGAATCTGTTGAAGTTATGGATGCTGTAGTTCGTACTATACAGGATTATGATGATTCAATAACTGTTGTTTCTTGTGGTTATGCTGATTCATATAGGGTTGGTTGTGTAGATGCTAAGATAATACCTAGAATAGCTTATGATAGTAATTCTGATGTAGCTATGTTGGATACTTATATTAAGGATGGACAAAGATTAACTGATCATAAATCAAAAGAAGAACTTAAATCTTTTGTTGATGAAGCTCATGATTATGGTTTAAAAGTAGCATTAGCAGGTTCTGTTAATAAAAATGATATACCTTTGTTTGAAGAGATTAATTGTGATATAATGGGTGTACGGGGATGTGTCTGTACTGATGGTGATAGAAATAAGGGTACTATTAGTCATCAATTAGTTCAAGAATTAAAGGATAACATTTAATTAATTTGACTAAGAGAAATAATACTAATATATTGTTTATTAAAATATTTTAATTCTATTATTATGGAGGGGATAATAAATGAGTAAATATATGGATAAATTAACTAAAGCTGAAGAAACATATACATTTGATGATTTTTTGATTAAACCAGGTTTATCAAATATAGAACCAAAAGATGTAACATTAGATACTCAAGTATCTACTAATTATAGATTGAATATACCTGTTGTTAGTTCAGCAATGGATACAGTTACAGAATCTAATATGGCTATAGCATTAGCAAGACAGGGTGGTCTTGGTGTAATTCATAGAAATTTAACTGTAGAACAAGAAGTTAATGAGGTGCGTAAAGTTAAATTTGCAAATGAATTAACAGTTAAAGATGTAATAACCATTTCTGCAGATTCAACTATAAGAGAAGCTCAGGAAATTATGGACATTGAACAGGTTAGTGGACTTCCAGTAGTCACTGATGAAGATATAGTTGTGGGTATTGTAAGTCGTAGGGATATTAAACCAGTTATGAATAGAAAAAAAGATTTAAAAATATCTGAAATAATGACTCATAATGTTGTAACTATTCCTGAAGGGACTGATACAGAAACAGCTCTTGATTTAGCTTATGAGAAAAAAGTTGAACGATTACCTGTAGTATCTGATGGAAATAAATTAGTAGGTATAGTTACTATGAAGGATATCCTTGAAAGGAAAAAGTATCCTAATGCAGTACGTGATAAAAATGGAAGATATCTTGTAGCTGCAGCTTGTGGGCCATTTGACGTAGATAGAGCTATGGCTTTAAGTGATGCTGGGGCAGATTTTATTGCAATAGATAGTGCACATGGACATAAATCTGACATAATAAAATCTGTTTATGAAATGAATAAAAATATAGATGCTGATTTATTATTGGGTAATATAGCTACAGCTGAAGCTGCAGAAGATGTACTTAAAGCTGAAGTTGATGGTTTAAAAGTAGGTATAGGTCCTGGATCAATATGTACAACAAGAATAGTTGCGGGTGTTGGAGTTCCACAATTAAGTGCTGTATCCTCTGTTGCTGATGTTGCCGAAGATTATGGTGTTCCTGTAATTGCAGATGGTGGTTTAAGATATTCTGGAGATATAGCTAAAGCATTAGCAGTAGGAGCAAATGTGGTTATGGTAGGTAGTTTATTAGCTGGAACTACAGAATCTCCTGGTGAAATGACTATAAGAAATGGGCGTAAATATAAACAATATCGTGGAATGGGTTCATTAGGTGCAATGACTGGTGGAGTTGGTGCTGGTAAAGATAGGTATTTCCAAAATAATTCAAGTAATATGAATTCAACAAAATTAGTTCCTGAAGGTATTGAAGGTGTTGTACCATATAAAGGTCCTGCAGATCAAATTGTATATCAATTAATGGGAGGACTTAAATCATCCATGGGTTATGTTGGTGCAAAAACAATTGAAGAAATGCATGAAAAAGCACAATTAGTCCATATAACATCTAATGGAATGTCTGAAAGTCATCCTCATGATATTACTATAACTAATGAAAGTCCTAATTATCATCCAAGACAATAAATAATTAATCCCCTCTTTTTTTTATTATTTCCTGTAATATTTGAAATTTACGAAAAGTATTATTTTTAAAAAGAGTTTATAGTGAATAAATATATTTTAATTAGAACCTATAAAATATTACATATATTTTCTTGAGAATATTGGAATATGATGAGGATATCTGCTATTTTTTAAAACATATTTATTAACACGTTCTATTGTTTCAATATATTCATGTTTGTAGATAGTGCACTCATTAAATGTTATTTTATCAGGTAATTTTTTATTTCTTTTATTTTCATCTAATAATATTTTTATAAATTCACTGTATTCTGTTTGATTTAATTCTATTTTCACTTCTTGATCCATTTTATCACACAGGTAATACTAAATAATCTCTTAATTTTATGTTTTTATTTACTGCTTTTTCTCTATTATCTTTTGATAAGTATAGTGCTAAATCTGCATAGTTGTATTGTGCTTTTTTCAAAGAATTTATAACTGTAGATACTTCAGTTAATGGTTGTAATCCATCGGTTGTTTCAACTTTTATCTGCATTTTCTTAAAAGATAATTCCTCAGGTAAATCTATAATTACTTCTTCTGGATTAATATCTAGTTTTTCAGCTATTTCTTTTTCTGCTTCTCTTAAATATTTGGAATCCATATTAAATATTTCTATAGGATTATCAAATTGTGCTAAATTGATTGTGTCAGTTTTCTTATATAAATGTCTTGTATCTAAATTTTGCATAGTTTGTTGTGGTAAACCTTCGGTAGATCTGGCAAGATTTATTAAATCACCATCATCTAATTTTCTTAGTTCTTTTTCTGTTATTACATTATCATTGAGTAGGTGAGTTAGACAAACTCTAAACATACTATTAACAATTCGGGTGGTGTGGTGTTGATATACTGTTGGATACATAAAGTATCTTGCTAATAAAGTTGATTCAGCAGCTTGAACTCCTTTAGGTGATAGAACAAGTTCTTCTCCAATATATTCTAAACTATACAATAATCTTTCAGTATCAATTATACCATATGCTACACCAGTATAATATGAATCTCTAATTAAATAGTCCATTCTATCAACATCAAGGTCACCAGAAATTATTGGTCCGTATAATGTTTTACCATCAATGATTTTAGTAATTGTTTTTGGATTGAATTTTTCATTAATTATATCGGATATTGGGGAAGATTTAATAATTTCTTTTGTCACTGTTTCATGTTTGTGTGTTAATGCTTTTTCTGATACGTGTGAGAACGGACTGTGCCCAATATCATGTAATAATCCACAGAGTCTTAATAATTCAATTTTTTCACAGTCCAAATTTAATCTCTCGGATAATTTATTAGCTAAAAATAAAGTTCCTATTGAATGTTCAAATCTAGTATGATTGGCACCAGGATAAACTAAATTAGTAAATCCTAATTGTTTTATTCTTCTTAGTCTTTGCATTTCCACAGTATCCAGAATTTTTAATTCGAATTCTGTTAAATGTAAATCACCATGGATACTATCTCGAATAAATCCCATTTTAAACATCTCTATAATTTTTTGTTATTTAGTTCACTAACTTCCTTTTTATGTAAATTTTGTATACGTTGAACTCCTTTAATTTCTTCAATTACTTTAACAACAGATTTTGGAACTAAACTATGCCAATCTTCATCATTAAGCATTCTTCTTCTTACTTCAGTTCCAGAGTATTCTGTTCGATTAAATAGGGGTGGTTGTATAACAGTTATATTATTTTCTTTGAATAATTGTTTAACTAAGCTATTGCCTGAATATACTTTACTAAATGGTGGTGTTAGCATTTTTACATGACCTACCCATAAAGAATTACATGAAATATCTTCAAGAGGAATAATATAGTATTTAGAAGCATCAACATTATATTCACGTAATGCTTTGGATAACATTAGGATTCTTTCACCACCAGTAAATGGATTAGAATCTGTATGACTTTTTTCAGCACTTCCAATTCCTATAATGATTTCATCTACTTCTTTTAAGGTTTCTTGTATAACTTTTATATGACCATTATGTAAAGGTTGAATTCTACCTATTAATAAGCCTCTTTTTTCATTCATAATTAATTCACATATACATTTTTTAGTTTATTATTGTAAGATGTTATTTAATATATTATTAACTACTATTTATACTTAATATAGTATTTCATTGATATATCTATTTTATTGGCTGAATTTAGTAAAATATTTCTTTTTATTAGGTATTTTATTTAAATTTCTTAATTATTTTTTCAAAATGATTTATTTTTAAATTATTTTCCAAATCAATTTTAATATGAATATATAAATAATATAATTAAAAAATATAATAATAGATATGATTATTATTATATGTTTAGTCCTTTGGGGTAGTGGCAATCCTACGAGACTCTGGATCTTGTGACAGCGGTTCGACTCCGCTAAGGACTATTAATTACTATTTTTATTTTTTATTAGTAAAATTAATCTGGTGTTTATTTTGTTAAATTTTTATTCTGAAGATGTTTATCATTCTCAAATGTTTGATTTAATTAAACGTGATAATGCAATTATTGTGGAACTTAAGGTGAATAATAATCTTATGATTTCTTCATGGCATAATAGTGGTTATCATGAAAATATGAAATATGTTGTAAATCAATCTTTAACAAATGAAGATTATTCTCTTTTTAGTCATATGGATTATGAAACTTTTCAACAAAAACGTATGAATGAATTAGGATTAAATGCATTATATTCAACAGGTTTATTAACATCTGCTTGTATGGATAATTATGCTATATCTACTCATACTTTTCGTGAATTAACTGTAACTTCTATTATAACTGCTGGTGCTGATAAAAATGGTATTAGAGCAGGTGACAAAGCATCTTTTTATGAATATAATAATGATTATAATTTAAATTATGGTACAATTAATATATTTTTAATAATTGATGCAAATTTAGAACCTGGGGCATTAATAACATCTATAATAACTGCAACAGAAGCAAAAACGAGTATTTTACAAGATTTAAAACTTGAAAGTCAGTTTTCAACAAAAATTGCCACAGGAACTGGAACTGATGGGATATGTGTAATATCTAATAAGTCCAGTGATAATCATCTGGAAAATGCAGGTAAACATTCTAAATTAGGTGAATTAATAGCAAAATCTGTTCAAGATGCATTATTGGAAGCATTATATCTTCAAACTGCAATGAGTAATGAATATCAAAAATCAGTTCTTAGTAGATTAAGCAGATTTAATATTTATTTTGATACATTTTATAATAAAGTTTCACAGCAAATCGGATTAAATGAGTATTGTGCTAAATTATATCCGTTTATTAATGATTCAGATAATATTTCATGGATTAGTTCAGTTATAAACTTAATAGATGAAGCTCAAGTAAATTTATTAGCTCTTGAAGAAATAAGTGAACCTATAATAAAAATAGTAAACACATTTTTAGAAGATAATTATAAAAAAAGAATTTTTAATTCAGTAGATGAAGTACTTGATTTTATTGTAAACTCAATAAATCATCATATATTAAAATGATGAAAAAAATTGAATATAAGATGTTTATCTTATATTTTTCTCTTATTTAATTAACATTACGGGCAAATCTATATTTTTTACAACAAATTCTGTGAAACTACCCATAGTGGTACTATTTAATCCGGAAGTTCCATGAGTACCTAATACAATTAAATCAATCTGACTTTTTTTGGCAATTATACGTATATCATTTTTTGGACTACCATAAATCAGTACTTCTTCAGATTCAACATTGTTTTCAGTAGCATAATTTCTTATTTCATTAATATACTCTTGTCCACGACTTTGGAATTCTTCATAGGATATTGATGATTTTTGATCTGCAATATGTGTGACAATGACTGTCGCATTCAATTCTTTTGCCAATAATATGGCATTATAACCAGCTCTTTTGGATATTTCTGAACCATCTACAGGTATGAGTATTCTTTTATACATGGTTTCACCAGTTAATTTTCATTTTCTGATTTTATAAAATCAGCTGTAACTTTTTCAGGTGAACCTTCACTAATTAATTTTCCCTTATTAATTAATATGGTTCTGCTGGATACTTCTTTCACAAAATCCATGGTGTGACTAACTAAAATAATTGTTGTATTAAATTCTTCATTAATTTTTTTAAGTGAATTTGCCACTATTCTTAATGTAATTGGATCTAAATCACCAAATGGTTCATCAAGTATTAAAATATCCGGATTTGAAGCTAATACTACTGCTATAGCTACTCTTACTTTTTGTCCTCCGGATAATTCAATAAATTGTCTATTTAATAGTGGTAATGGTAAATCTAATGCATCAAAAACAGGTTTTGCATATTCTATTACCTTTTCAGTATCCATACTTGGGAATAATAATTCTAATATTTGTGGACCTACATTGATTTTGTCTAATTTTAATATAGCTTCATTTCTTGATAAATCAGTTAATTGATAAAGAATATCCAGTGATTCTCGGCTAATATTATATTCATCTGCTTTTTCAAGAGCTTCTTTATAAACATCATCCATTTTAGGTGATAATTTTGTTCCCATTTGTTCAATTATAGGGGTGTGTGGTGTTAATGCAAATTCTTGATGCATAAATCCCATGTTTTTTCGTATTTGCATACGATTTTCACCAAAATCCTGCATATTGACCCATGTATCTTTGTTTAATATTTCAATATTTCCACTGTCACCTTCTTCAAATCCTGCAATCATTTTTAGAATTTCACTTTTTCCAGAACCTGTTGGACCAATAATTGATAATATTTCACCTTTATTAACATCAAATGATACATCTTCAATGCTAAGTGTATGTCCTCCACTAAAAAGATAATAATCTTTTGATAAATTTCTTACTTTAATTATGGGTTCGTTTCTATCTATTTTAGCTAGAGGATAAATTTCTTCTTCATCTTTTAAAAACTTGTTAATAATAATTTCAGGTTCATCAATAGTTTCAACTTTACCATTAAACATTAACATTATTCTCTCAGACATATATTTTTGTATTTCTGGTTGATGACTAACCATTATAACGGTAGTACCATATTTTTCATTTATTTTCTTAATAGTGTCTAATACTTCAAATCTTTTTTTAGGACTACTCATTGTAGCTGGTTCATCTAATAATAATATTTCTGGTTTTTTAGCTAATTGTCTGGCTAAAACAAGTCTTTGTTTTTCTCCACCACTCAGTACAGGTGCAAAATGTTCTGCTTTTTCTTTAAGACCAACAGTATCTAAAATATCTAATGCTTCATCTAAATATTCTTCTTTAACATCTTCTATGTTAACATTTGTTTCATCACCAGTTTGTAATCCTGCAAGTTTATGAATTACATTATCGATTGCTGATTTTGACCATAAACCAAATGATCTTTGTAAATGAATAGCAGTTTTTTCTTTCAAATCGTTTTTATAAGAAGAATAATTTTTAGCAGTAATTTTCATGTTATTAATGGTAATGGTTCCTTCATCAAATTCTTCAACACCTCTTAGAATTCTAAGCAAAGTTGATTTTCCAGAACCACTGATTCCCATTATTCCAAAAATCTCATTATCTTCTACTTCAAATGACACATTATCTAATGCTTTAATACGCATATTATTTTCTAATTTATAAATTTTAGTTAAATTTTCTACTTTAATCATATCTATTTGCACCTATTTAAATACGAATAATTTGTAAATGATTTTTTTAAAATTTTTTCTTTCTATAATAATATATGTAGTATTTATCTATTAAGATATGTTGAAAATCTTTCAGGAGTACTTATCAGACTAGCTTAACTTTTATAATGAAATTTTTATATAACTATTATTATGCAAAGAAAAGGAATTACCAATTTACCACTACATACTGATCATACACCACGATGGTTATGGGAGCGAATGGTTAAACTTTCAGGTGCATTAACTGAAGTTATATTGGATGAGTATGGACATGATGAATTTTTAAGAAGAATATCTAATCCGTATTGGTTTCAAGCATTTTCTTGTGTGATTGGATTTGATTGGCATTCTTCAGGAACAACTACAACTACTTGTGGTGCATTACGTGCTAGTTTAGATCCTGAAAAGCACGGTATTGCAGTATTGGGTGGTAAAGGTAAAAATTCATTGAAAACACCTTATCAATTAGAAAATATGGGTGATACTTTTAATTTATCTAATAAATTAACTGATAATTTAATAAAATCATCTAAATTATCTGCTAAAATTGATAATGCATGTATTCAAGATTCTTATTCATTATATCAACATAATTTCTTTTTAACTGAAAGTGGTAAGTGGGCTGTAGTTCAACAGGGCATGAATACTAACAATAAATATGCACGCAGGTATCACTGGATAAGTACAGATTTGGATGAATTTTTTAATGATCCTCATACAGGAATTGACTGTGAAAAAAAAGAGGATTCAGTACTTAACATGTCATCAAAAGAAAGTAAAGAAGTTCGAAGTATTAGTGTCGATTTGATAAATGATAATCCGGAGCATCTAAGAACCTATTTCAGGAAAGATAAAAAACAAACATTATTAACAGATTTTTTTGATTGGGATAATGATGATGATCCTACTGGATTTAATAATCAACCTCATTTCACAATGCCAAGGCATCATCCGGTTCTTGATATGGATTTGTCTGATAAGGAGTTTGAAGTTTTAAAAAATGCATATGAAATTCAACCTGAAAAATATCAGGATTTAATCTCTTTAAAAGGGATGGGTCCTAAAAAAATTAGAGCATTGGCATTGATTAGTGATTTAGTTTATGGTAAAAAAGCTAGCTGGGAAGATCCTGTGAAATATAGTTTTGCTCATGGAGGTAAAGATGGTTTTCCTTATCCTGTTGATAAAGAAGTTTATGATCATTCCATTGAGACAATTGAAGATGCTTTAAATCAATCTAAGTTAGATAAAAAAGATAAATTGGGTGCTATTAAACGTTTAAATAAGCATATTGATAAAAAAAAATAAGTAAATCTTATTTCAATAAATAAGATTTCGACTTGAGGGAAAATGGTAACTTTTTAAATAAAATTATCATCTGTTACTTTAACTTATATTAGGGGATTATATAAGGTAACAGTAGGACTTAAGATACATTCCTGTGTTATAAATGTTTCAATATATTTTGTACATTATGTTTAAAAAATCATGTTAATTTTTTCACATATTTTTTTTTCTATGTATAGGAATTATGTAATAGTCATTTGTTACAATTACTCTTAAGATTTTTTTCGAATAAGTTTATTAAATCAAAAAAATTATTAAGGATTATGTGTTGTATAGTATTTTAGATAATTAATATCTAATTCCTCATTTTAAATTTATTTAATTAAATACAATCATTATATTCTTATAATAGTCCAACCAATTCTATAAATCATCTATTTTTAAGTGAATAGTTTTTATATTATCTTATACATTAAATAAGGGGGGAATCTTCATTTAATGGATAATTAATGTGTATATTAAGTAGGATGCTCAAAATTTAGAGTATTGTACTAACTTTAATGTTGTGATATAAATTATTGTAATTTTTTAATCAATTATATTAATGGATAATTTTCATGTTTATATTACGTCATTTTATAACTTTTTTTTAACTTTAAAATTTATTTTATCTTAAATCCATACCTATTGTTATATGATTATTTATATTTAAAGAGTTTGTATAATATAATGCCCGTAAAATGAGTTAATGATTAAAAAAAAGTATTTAGATAATTTTATTTTTTCATGATAAAAAAATAATATAATGATAAAGATATTGAGATCATATTTCTTTGTACTCATTTTTGTATTCATTAAATATTTCATTGAATCTATTCTTATCAATATCTTTTGTAATTAATATATTTGAATCATCAAATGTCTGATCAAAATAAAATAATTGGATTGAAGAAAACTTATCGGTAAATGTAAGAAATAATTTATGAGTTTCACTTTCACCAATCCATATTCTTAATTTCTTTTGATCTTTTAATTGTGTGAATTGTTCTTTTAAATCAGATTCTTTAATGGCATTTAATATTTCATTTGATGTAATTAATTCAAGTTTCCCATTATTTTTTTGAATACTATCTAAAATACCTTCAATATAAAACTTGGAGAATATAGGTAATATTACTTTAATTTCTTTAGATTTACTTATATTATTCAAATAACAATTTACTGCTTTATTATATTCAATAATTGTTGAGGAGATAAGTTTTGCATGTCTCCAAACATCAACATATCTTAAAATATTTAAGGGAATGCCATTCAAATTATGATTATCCCAATAATTATCCATTGTATTAACAGCATACCATGTGTTAATAACATTAATTGTATTTTGTATGGTTAAAAAACCTATTGATGTCAACGAGTAAATTTTTTGATGATTAATAATCCAGTCTTCATTTTCTAATTCTTTAAGTGCTCTTAAGATATTAGTATCCTGTTTATTCACAATTTTTTTAATCTCTTTGAAATTTTTTTTGCTTTCATTTAAGGTAAGCATTATTTCAAGCCTAATACTTGATGTTAATAAATATTTAATTGGATTAAAAAATTTAGAATCCATGTTATTAATATTACTAAATTTCATAGTTTCAACATCAGATAGCATTATATGTCACCTTTATATGGTTGGTTATTGTTTTGGCAAATAATTTTTTTTATATTTACAGTTTCACCTTCTAATGATTCAATTTCGCTGAATAATTTAAATCCCCATTTTATTGCACTTTTATCGGTGGTATAAAACACAGTATTTTTATCATATTCACCTTCATTTCTAAAAAAACTTATTACACATTCTTTTTCTGTAATACATAAAGTTAGATTAGGTTGATTCTTCAATATTTTCATATTAAAACTTTTACATTTTATTCTATCATCTGTTCTATATGCATTTACATGTTTAAGTATATATTCTGCTACTGATGAAGGAATAATTATTTTTACTTCACTATCTTTCTCAAAGTAATTTTTTAATAAGCTTGTGCAGTTTGGGTGTAAAAAACCACATATTGTGTATACTTTACCATATGATTTCATAACTTTTTCTATCTGGTCTGTTGCTTTATATGGATTAATGTTATCAGCACTTATAACTTCACAATTTACAATAGGGGGTAATGTTTTCAAAGCCTCTAATTTTTCATTTTTAACCATATGGTTATTCAAAAATTTTGAATATTTATTTAAAAATTTTAAATTATCATTTAAACAAAGAACATTCATTAATTTTATTTTAGTTCTACTTTTAACGTAATATTTATCTTTTTCTTTTCTTAAAAAATTTTTTTCTTCGAGTTTATTCAGGTTTGAGGTAATTGAAGTATAGTTTATATTAGTATTTTCGTGTATATCTTTTATTGTTGATGGGGAGTGAAGTAAGTAAGTTAATATTTTTAATCTCACAGTTGAGCCTATTAAAAATTTTATTTCGTCATGTATTTCATTATATTCATTTATTATGTTCATAAAAACACGACCTGTGTGTTGTATAAATATTTTTTCGTTTTTTATTAAATTATACGAAAAATTATCGTGTTTATCTAATTTTATGGTTTTTATCTAAATTTAGAAATAATATTTTTTGTATAAATTTCTCTAATTAATTATTACTGATTTTATTATTCTTATTTTTATTATTTTTACAATATCTTACTATCTTAATTATTTAACATTTATATCTATTTATTAATATCGTATATTTTCCATTTTATTTCTCTATGAAAATTTAATTTCTCTATAAAAATTTAAATTATAACTAATATAATATAATTTATATTAAATTTTTATTTGGAGGAAATCTTATGGAATCAACGTTAAATGACTTGAAGTCTAGAAGAAGCATAAGAAAATTTAAAGAAGAGCAGATATCTGATGAGGTGTTAAATAAGATTCTTGAAGCAGGTACTTATGCACCTACAGGTATGGGAGAACAGGCTCCTATTATTTTAGTTATACAAAGAAAAGATATTATTGAAAGGTTAAGTCAATGGAATAAAAGTTTTTTCCCGGATGAACTTTTAAAAGCTAAAGATGCGGATGATGTTGATCCATTTTATGGTGCTCCAACTGTTCTTATTGTATTGGCTGATTCAACTATTCCAACAGCTGTTTATGATGGCAGTTTAGTTATGGGTAATTTATTAAATGCTGCACATGCTTTAGGTGTGGGGGCTTGTTGGATACATCGGGCTAAAGAGGAATTTGATTCACAACAGGGAAAAGAATTATTAAAAGTTTGGGATATTCCTGAGAAATATATTGGTATTGGTCATTGTATCTTAGGTTATCCTGTTGATGATGTGGAATTTAATATTTCACCTAGAAAAGAAGATTATGTAATTTATATTGATAAAAAATTAGATTGATATTATTTTTTAAGTGATGATTTTAATTTCCACATAGTTGAGGATTCAATATCTTCTTTAAATTTTTTTAGAGTATTTATTTCTTTTTTTAATTGTTTATTTTCTGTTTGTAATTTTTCATTTTCTTTTTTGGCTTGTCTTAATTCATAGTCTAAATCTTCATTTTCAAATGTTATTTTACCTATTTCCATTGTTAATTTTTTATATTCATTAGTTTTATTATCTAATTGTTCTTGTAATAGTTTATTTTTTAATAGTAATTCTTTATACTCGTTATCTGATTTTATTTTATTTTCTTCATTCATATTTTTTCACTTTTTTCTTGTTTGTTTTATATTTTTAATGTGTTTTTTTATTTATAATACTTCTACTATAAATTTAGGTAAACCTAAACTTTATATAATTTCTAGTATATACTATTAATTAACTTTAAAAAATGGAGGTAATTATATTAAAAACAATACTTTAATAGAATTTGATAACGTAACCAAAGAATATGATCTTGGTTCGAACACTTTAAAAAAGTTAAATAATATAAATTTTAAAATAAATAAAGGTGAGTTTGTAATTATTTACGGACCTACTGGTTCTGGTAAACATACTATGTTTAGTTTATTAGCAGGTTTAGAAAAAGCATCCAGTGGAAAAATAAAAATAAATAATAATAACTTACACCTTTATAATGACGATGAATTATCGAAATACAGATTTGAAAACATAAGTTTCTTATTTAATTATTATAATTTCATACCCAATTTAACAATACTCGAAAACATTGAATTATTAAAAGATTTGGTGGATGTAGATTTTGATCCGTTGGATATAATATGTCAATTAGGTTTTGTAGGTGAAGAAAATACATATCCACATAGATTAAAAGAAAATAAATACGAAAAGTTTATAAGTCCTAATAAAAAGGAAAAAATAATTTTATGTGGTGAACCTATCAATTCCAAATATGACTATGAAACCATTAAATACTTGTCTGATTTATCAAAAGAAAAAGATACTACAATAATTATGATTACACATAATAAAGAAATTACATGTATGGCCAATAAAATTATTAATTTAAAAAATGGGAGTATAGATGAAATATTTATAAATAAAACTCCTAAAATTCCTGCTTCTTAAAAATTTATCTTTCATTAAACATATAACTTTTTTTTTAATCATTTTATTATGATTTTTGGAATTCCTAATTTTATATTTTTATTTAAAATATTCGTTTATAGTTATTTACTCTTTGTTGATAGATTTAATTCGGTGTTTAACTATTATCAATAGTTTATTATTTTTTTTTATTTAATTTTAATTAATGATTTATGATTTATATTGCATAGGGCTTTTATAAAAATATTTAATATTATAATAAAAATTATATATTATTAAAATCTACTTATAAATGTTTAATGATAATTAAACACAACATATATTTTGTTAGATATATAGTAATTTTATTTTACTTTTATAAGTTATAATATTATTACTATTGATGGAGTAAACCTATAATTTACTTCAGATTATATCCTATGAAGATGAATATAATAAAGAATCTAACTTTATTATATTTATTTTCTGAAAAACCTTATTTTTCAATAAACTATATTAATACATAATAACATAATTAGTATTACTAAATTATGAAAACTAAATACCTCAAAAAATTTTTAGATTCATTCCACTTTTTTATTCTAAAAGAAAAAAATGATAATCAACCTATATCAGGTAATATAATTAATATAAAAAATAATAGGCTACTTATAGATTTAAAAGTTCCTACTAATATTTCAAATACTACACCTATTGAAATTAATAAAATAAGTGGTCATGTATTAAAAAATAATTATAAAAAATTATTAATTAAAATAAATCATGATGAATATTTTCAAAAAAATCAAGAAGTAAATATTATCAACACACAACAAGAAATCATAATAAAAAAATTAGAGAATGTATATAATCAAATCAATGATAATAAAATAAATCAATCAAATATGACTACATTAGATTCACTGATTACAATTAAAGATACAACTTATTCAGAAAACAAATATAATAATCCCAAACTAAATAAAAATCAAAATGAAGCTGTTCAAAAATCAATATCTACAAATAAATTTCATATCATAAAAGGTCCTCCAGGAACAGGTAAAACTCACACTATTGTGGAAATTATTAATGAACTCTACAAAGAAAATTATAAAATTTTAGTAACAACACACACTCATGTAGCATTAGACAATATAGTTGAAAAATTAACTAAAATACCTTCAGAAGATATTTTACGTTTAGGAAAAAATGAAAAAATATCATCTAATAATAAACAATATACATTAGAAGAACAAATAAAAAAACATCCAAAATATCAAGAAATAATAAAAAACAACATTAAAATAAATAGTTTAAAAAACAATAATATAACTAAAAAAGATTATTTTCCTGACCAAAACAGATATTTGAATAATACAAAGTTTAATAACACCATATTTAGATTTTTAACAAATATTCTTAATAAATCGGATAAGAATGAAACATTTACTGATGAAAATACAACATTCATTAATGACAAATCCAACATTAAAAATCAAGATTTAATCATAGAATTAGAAAAAGAAAACCATAAAATCTCAGATGAAATATCTCAAGAACTCATTAATAATTCAAAAATAATTGCAACAACAGTTCTTTCAGTTTCCAGTTACCTAACAAAAGATTTAGAATGGGATTATATTATAATTGATGAAGCTAGTCAAGTACCATTATATTTAGCTTTAATTCCACTTATCAGAACAGATAAATTTATTTTAATAGGTGATGATAATCAACTTCAACCAATAAATAACAATAATGCATCATATTTATTAAATAAGTCAATATTTAATTTGTATATTCAAAAATATCCTACTAGTTATACTTTTTTAAATATTCAGTATCGTATGAACAAACAAATAAGTGATATCTCCAGTTACCTATATTATGATAATAAAATATTAACCTATTCAAAAGTTCAAAATGCAAAAATATCATTAAATAATGATAATATATTAGTAACAGATGAACCTGTCGAAATTATTGACACTTCCTATTTATATTTTTATGAATCAAATGTTAGTAATAGTTGTTGTAATAAATTTGAAGCAGATATAATAATTAATATAATTGATATTCTTTTAAAAAATAACATCAGCTCTGATGAAATAGGTATAATAACACCGTACAGAAAACAAAAAAATTACATTCAAAAATTAATGAACAAACATAACTTTGATATTGAAACAGATACTATATATAGATTTCAAGGTAGAGAAAAAGATGTTATAATAATTAGTTTTTGTAAAAGTTCTGCAAATGGTTTAACTAATTTTCAAAAAAAATTTTTAGGTGATAAAAATCAATTAAATGTTTCAATTACAAGATCACGAAAAAAATTAATTATAATTGGTAATCTATCTTTATTAAAACAATCAAAAAATATTGATAATATAATCAATTGTATAAATCCTCTAAATATACTATATTTAAATGATTTATTTTAGTTTATTAATTATTTTCATCTTTTGGTGGTGCAAGTTCTTTAACTTCTGAAGGTATACGATTAAAGATTCTATCAATTAAACTCATATTTTCAAGTTTCCCCATAGCATAGGAATATCTTTCTAAACGTTTCATAGCTTCATTAAGTTCAATTTGTTGTTTATTAAGAACTTCCTGTGTATGTTCTCTTTTATTTACAAGTTTTTTATATTCCTGTAATTGTTTTTGATATTGATCTTCAGTAATTTCTAAATTTTCTTCAATTTGATTTTTATCTGTTTGCAACTGTTTTCTTTCAATTTTCAAATCATCGATTTCTGCCAAGTTTTTCTTTTTATCTTTTTGTAAATCAATTAATTGTGTTGCTAATAATTCATTTCTCTTATTTTTTTCATCAATTGTATCTTGGAATAATTTTTCTTTTTCTTTTATAGCATCAATATCTTTTTCAAAACTGTTAATTTGTATTTTATTCTGAACTATTTCATCATTCAATGTTTTATTTATTTTTTTCAATTCATCTATTTCGGTTTTATTATTGTTTATATTATCTTTCAATTGTTGTATTTCTAATTGGTAATGTTGGTTTTCATTTTTTAATGTTTGATTCTCATCTTGTATTTTAATATTATTTTCTTGTAATTCTTTTATGGCAGAACTGAAATTTTTATTTTTAGATGATACTTCATCTATGTTGTTTTTCAATGTTTTATTATTATTTTTTAATGTTGTAATTGTATTATTTTTATTTTTTAATTCTTGATTTATTTTTTTATTTTCAAGCATTAAATTTTCATAATCTTTTACTTTTTTATTTAAATCTGATTTTAATACTTTTTTATCATTCTCTATTGCTGATATAGATAGTTCTAATTCCTTAAGTTTATTTTGGGACTCTTCATATTGTTCAGTTAATTCATAATTTATTTGTTTTATTTCTTTGATGTTTTCTTTTAATTGTTGTATTTCATCAGGGTCATGTTGTATTTCATTTATGAAATTAGATATGGCGGATTCTATAGCTTCTCCTTGTTTTTTATATGTTGTTCCATATACTTCTTGAATTTTATTTTGAAAATTATTCCATAAATCTTCTTTAATTTGTATACTTTTTCTAACTATCTTTTCTTCAGACATTTTTTTGTTCCCAATTTTTTATAATAATATTTTGTTTTTCTTTATTTTAAATTTTTATAATTATTTTATAACTATAGATAACTACTTGAAAAAATTATTATTCTTTCTTCACTATCTTAAATTTAAGCCCTTTCAGATAATAATATGAATATATCCCATAATTTTTTTTGTGATATTTTCTTTAATAAATATATTAATTATTCTACTATTTTGTTTTATTTTTTTTAATAATATCTTTTAATTATTATAACATCTTATAATTTCATAATGATTATTATATTTGATTAATTTCTTTTATTATTTTTTAATTTTTTTTATTATTTTATTTTATTTTTATTTTAAGCACTTTAATAATTTTTTTTTTCATTAAAAAACATTAAAATTCTTTTATTTTATTTGAACTATTTATATGTAGATTATATGATGCTTAAAATCATTATTTGTTTAGTTTTAATGTTATATTTTTTTTCAAATAATTTTTGATATAGCCCTTTTGGCAATATCTTTATATATTATGAATAATATACTATCATTTAACCATTGGCAATAAAAATTTATTCATAAAATGATGTATAATACTGTGAAGTATTATATAATTATAGGTAAATTTCAACATTGTTAATATTTCATGTTATAAATTGTATATTGATTAAATCCTTGTTAATATCAATTCATGAAATATCAACATATGCAAAAATCATACGTAATTAATATTCATTATTAATGTTAGATAATTTAATATAATATCTATAATTTGCATTGTTTTATGCTTAAGTTTATAAATAATTCTTTATTAATTGAAAATCTAAATTATCTAGCGTATGGTTAAATTTTTAATTAATAGTCATTATTTTAAATATTATGGAGTGAAAAAAATGGTTCATAAAAATACTTATAAAGTAAAAAATCCAAAAAATTTAGCAACATTACAGATACACGGTGGACAAGAAATTGATGCAACAGGTGCAAGTGTAGTACCTATTTATCAAACAACATCTTATATATTTGACAGTCCTCAACAAGCAGCTAACAGATTCATGTTAACTGAAGGAGGTAACATTTATACAAGACTTACAAACCCTACCACCCAAGCTTTAGAAGCAAGATTAGCAGCTATAGAAGGTGGAACCGCAGCATACGCAACATCTTGTGGTTTAGCAGCTATCTTCTACACAGTTCTTAACATAACAAAACTCGGAGACAACATTGTTTCTGGTAACAACTTATACGGTGGAACATTCGAACTTTTCGAAAACACATTAAAAGAATTAGGAAGAGAAGTTATTTGTGTAGACTCAACAGATGTTAATGCATTTGCAGAAGCAATCAACGATAAAACTAAAGGTATTTATGTAGAATCTATTGGTAACCCTAAATTAGATGTTCCTGATTTCGATGCATTAGCAGAAATCGCACATTCTAATGGTATTCCTCTTATCGTAGATAACACCAGTGGTATTGGTACAATCAGACCATTTGATCACGGTGCAGATATTATATCCAGTTCCTGTACTAAATGGATTGCAGGACACGGTTCTACCATGGGTGGAATTGTTATAGAAAAAGGTGACTTCCCATGGGACAACGGTAAATTCCCATTAATGACTGACCCAGATCCAACTTACAACGGTTTAAACTTCTACCCAACATTTGGTTCAGCTGCATTCACCACAAGAATTAGAGCAACACTCGGTAGAGATACTGGAGCTATCCCTGGTCCATTCGGTTCCTGGTGTATATTAGAAGGATTAGAAACATTAGATATTAGGATCCAAAGACACGCAGAAAACGCAATGGCAATGGCAGAATTCTTAAAAGACCACCCTAAAGTTGAATGGGTAAACTATCCAGGATTAGAAGATTGTGAAACCCACAAAAATGCATCTAAATACTGTGAAAGAGGTTACGGTGGAGTTGTAACCTTTGGTGTAAAAGGTGGAGCTAAAGCAGCAGATGAATTCTGTGAAGAAATTGAATTATGTTCATTCCTTGTAAACATTGGAGATGTAAAATCATTAATTACTCACCCAGCATCTACAACTCACTCACAATTAACTGAAGAAGAACAAATTGCAAACGGTGTATACCCAGAACTTATCAGATTTGCAGTAGGTACTGAAGATATTGAAGATATTAAAGCTGATGTAGATCAAGCTTTAAACAAAATGAACGTATAATTAATGTAGACTAAATTTAATTTTTATCTCCTCCCTTTTTTTCTTATATTTTTTAACTATTATAATCATTTTTTTACGATAGTATTAAATTCTATTAAAAATAAATAGTATAACAAGAGATATTTGAGGGTTTAAGTTGGAACAAGTTAGAACTATTGAAACCGAGACTACTATTGGTAAAGATAATTCCATAGGTTATGTAGAAACTAAATATTATACTTTAGAAGAAGATTTAAAATTAGAAACTGGAGCTATATTAAAAAATCCTACTATTGCTTATGAAACTTATGGTAAATTAAATGATTTAAAAAGTAATGTTATTTTAGTATGTCATGCATTAACAGGAAATGCTCATGCTGCAGGATGGCATGAAGGTGATAAAAAACCAGGATGGTGGGATATTATGATAGGTCCTGGTAAACCTTTAGATACTAATAAATATTTTATCATTTGTTCAAATGTACTGGGTAGTTGTCATGGTTCTACAGGTCCTTCAGATATAAATCCGGATACTAATAAAGAATATGCACTTGATTTCCCTATTATCACTATTTCTGATATGGTTAATGGACAAAAAAAATTACTGGATCATCTAAATTTACATAATTTGTTTTGTGTTATTGGAGGTTCAATGGGTGGGATGCAAGTAATTCAATGGGCGATTTCCTATCCTAATATGATTAGAAATGCCATATTCATTGCTTCTGCTGCTTATTCAACTACACAACAAATTGCTTTTGATGAAGTACAAAGACGTGCCATTATAGAAGATTCTGATTGGAATCATGGTAATTATTATCATACTGGTAAATATCCTGATAAAGGTTTATCATTAGCTAGAATGATAGCTCACATAACTTATTTAAGTAATGATTCAATGCTTCAAAAATTTGGACGTCGTTTACAAGATAAAGATAAATTTAGTTATTCTTTTGATGTTGAATTTCAAGTTGAAAGTTATTTAAAACATCAAGGTTACACTTTTACTCAAAAATTTGATGCAAATAGTTATTTATATCTTACAAAAGCTTTAGATTATTTTGATTTACGTAAAAACGAATCTTTAATTGAAGGTTTATCTTCTATTAATTGTAGGATGTTAGTTGTTTCAATTTCTTCTGATTGGTTATATACAGATTTACGACATGAAGAACTTGTTGATGCACTTCGAGCTAATGATGTTAATGTTTCATATACAAAACTTAATGCTGAACAGGGTCATGATTCTTTTCTCATTGAAAATGGTCAATTAAATTATATAATACGTAATTTCCTATATGAAATTCGTGTTAAAGATATATTAACACGTAGTTATACTAAATTACATGATTTTGAATCTATAAAAGATGCAGCAGAATTAATGCTTAATAATAACATTACTCATATTCCTATAGTGGATCAAAATGATAAAATTATGGGTATTGTTACTGCATGGGATTTATCTAAAGCTATTGCTATGAATAAACATAATATTGATGAAATTATGACTAAAAATGTTTTAACTTGTTATGAGAGCGATACTTTATTTGATGTTGCAAAGACATTTAAAAATCATAAAATATCAGGTTTACCTGTAATTGATGAAGATAATCATGTTATTGGTGTTGTAACAACTGCGGATGTTTCAAGTTTAATGGGATCTGACGATTTCTAATTTTACTTTACTTATTTATTTTTATCTTTTTATGTTGTTTTTCATTTACTTATGTTGTTTTTTATTTACTTATGTTGTTTTTAATGCTGTTTTTTATTTACTTATGTTGTTTTTAATGCTGTTTTTATCTAGTTTTGTTGTTTTTTTATGTTGTTTTTAGTTGGCTCATGATGTATTTTAAATTTTTATAAAATTATAGTCAGTTAACTAATTTGTGGCAGATATTTTTCTTTCAAACTTTTAGTTAGTGAAGGATGTATACATTTTTCATTAAATATTTCATGAGATTTTGAGATTAAATCAGTTTTTGATTCTATTTTTTCACGTTTTACATCTTTTTTCTGAATATCCCATACTTTTTCTGTTGGATTTAATCTTGGTGTATATGGTGGGTTATATACAAATGTTATGTTTAATTTTCTTGAAATTGATAAACTCAGGTCTGTTTTGTGTGCTAATGCATTATCTAAGTGTATTACAGTTCTTTTTGTATTTTTAAGAATTTTTTCGAAATTGAAAGAATTAAGTAGTTTATAAATGTGCATATATTTTACATTCATTCTTTTATCCTTATTTTCTGTTGATTCTCGTTTACAATGTTTTCCAAGTTTTCTAGCTTTTGTTGAAGGATTATCATTTTTATTATAGGACAATGATCTTTCAATTTTCTCATCAAAATCACAAAATGGATCTGTATATTCCTCTAATATCTCTGTAATTTCTTTGCTTGATAAATCATACATGGATAATATATAGTTTAAATGATTTATTGCATAAGAATCATCAGTTAATTCCATTTTGATTTTAAATAATGCTTTTCCAAATTCAAATTCTGTAAGATTCTTAATATTCATTAATATTGACTTTGTATTAATACCTAAAGCTGCTAAAAAATTTACAGTGAATGATTTGGATGATTTTAACATCACATGTTCTGATCTATCCATGTATATTGTTTTTTTAGTTCGAAAATTAGATTTGATTGTTGATTCATCTAATGATAAAATATCATCTGCATCAGTTACATTTGCAATTTCAAAGTTTTTTTTAATATTTCTTCAGCATTTTCAGGTTCTTCCTTAAATTTAGGTCTTGGAGATCCATAATTAAATCCTAAATCCCGTACAATTTTACAAACATAAGGTAAAGAAAAATCTAATTCGAATTCATCTCTTAGAATATTTTGAGCATCAGTCATTGTTAAATTATTATCTTTTAAAAGTCTTTCTTTGAATTTAATTCTATCTTCATTTGAAAATTTAGATTTCCTTCCACCATTAAAATTAGGTTTCAATCCATCTAAACCTGATTCTTCGCAGGTTTTAGCCCATCTGTAAATAGTTCTATAACCTATTTTTAGAATATTTGCTGTTTCTTTGTGAGAAAACCCATATTCAATTAATCTCATAGCAACTATTCTTTTATAATAACGAACTGAGTTTTTATTAGATTTTAAGCTTTCTTCTAGTTCTTCTGGTTCCATAACATTAAATATATCAATTTCACTTTTTCTTGGCATAATAATATTTATATATTACATACTATATAAAAGAACTGCCATTAATTAGTTAAGTGACTATAGTGATTTTTTTTCTTAGGTATGATGTATTTATAGTTTAGAAATAGTTTTCTTTTGTAATTAGTTTTGGGGGTTTGTTATTCTAAAAAAAAGTTAAAAAGTAATATGTAAATAATTTATTTACATATCTTCAAATCTACCTTCAAGTTTTTCCATTACGCCTGGAAGACTGGTATATTCCATTTCTTCTGAAGGTAATCTGTGTGGTTCAAATGGACCATGTCTTCTCATGTAGTTAGCTGCTAATGTTGCTGTTTTTCTAGCTTCATCGAATGCTGGGTCTGCAAACATATCAATAGGGCCAACTAATTTAGCATTACATACTTGGAAACCTAATCCTAGTACCCGTGGAGGTCCGTCAAATCTTACTGGTCTTGCATCTGATTCTGCTACTGGCATTAAAGGACCATTATGTGAACCTCTCATCCATCCACTTACTAAATGTGGGAATGAAAATGGTTCTGTTGTTTCTCCTCCTGCAGGGAATCCTGATTGTGCTCTAACTAAAGCTACAGGGTCATCTTTACCTATGTATTTACCGGCCATTAAGTTTAATCTGTCAGTACTGATGGTTGCAGCGATTTCACCGTCTGATCTTCTGTATACATTTTTAATAACATATCTACCAGTAGAACCGATTAATGCTAATAAATCGTACATTTCATCTGGACAAGCTAATGTTACTTTTTTATTTTCTATAACATCATAAACTTCAAATTCGAATCCGCCATGTAATTTTGGATCAATAACTAATCCTGCTGTATTAAATGGGTCTGCAAACATTTTAAAAATAGGTAAGTTAAATGCTCCTGGTTCTGTTTTATCACAACAGTATGCGAATACTGGATCTGCACCTCTTTCTTCAAATTCCATTTCTGCGCTTCCAGGTCCCATACCTTTTATATTTCCACTAAATGTATCGGATAATAAATCTTGACCTGCACCATATAGTTTAAGTCCTTTAGCAATTTCTGCTCCTTCCATAAATGTATTAAAAGCTAATTCATGTACTTCTGTGTTGTCTACACCATTGGTGTGTGTCATAATCATGTCTATATCATCACCACAATTGGTGATATAAAAATCACTTAATAATCCATCTTCAACAGCTTTTGATAAATTTTCATTACATTTATCTTTTAGTGCTTGGTGTGTTACTGCATGTCCTCCAACACTACCAATATCTGCTTTAATAATACTTACAGTTGTTTTCATTTATTTTACCTCCAAGGTAGATTTGATGTATCATAATTTTTGAAAACATCTAATTTACATTTTCTAATTTTTATATTTACAAATACTCGTTTATAAAATAGAAAAATTTTAAACTTAATATTATCTTTTGTTTTAATATTTTATAAATTTATTTATCTAAAATGTTGTTAGTAATTTATAAATTATGCATAATTTCATTTGTTATTTCAGTGGTGTTATTGTTTCCTCCTAAATCAGGTGTTTTTATTTTATTTTCTTTAATTACTTTATTAACTGCTTCATAGATTTTGTCAGCTTCTGTTTGTTTATTAATATATTCTAACATTAAACAACTGGATAATATCATAGCTATAGGGTTGGCTTTATTTAAACCAGCAATATCTGGGGCTGAACCATGTACGGGTTCAAATAATCCTGTTTTATCTCCAATATTGGCTGATGGTATGAGTCCTAGGGTACCTAAAAGTCCTCCTCCTTCATCAGATAATATGTCTCCAAATAAATTTGTTGTTACAATTACATCAAATTTTTCGGGATTTGTTATTAAATACATTGCAGTTGCATCAATGTAATAATCATCAGATAAAATGTTTTTATTATTTTTAGCAATTTCATAAAATTTATTTTTGAATATTCCATCAGTAATTGGTAATACATTAGCTTTATGTACAGCAGTAACCTTTTTTCTATTTGTTTTTTTAGCATAGTTAAAAGCATAATTAATTATACGTTCACACCCTTTATTTGTGATTTTTCTTAAGGCTATTACTTCAGAATCATTTCCTTCTTCTAAATGAGAATATAATCCTTCTGAATTTTCACGTATAATTGTAAAATTTATATTGGGATTTGAATAAGATTTTATTGGTCGTTGATTAATATACAAATCTAATTCTTTTCGTAGAGTAACTATAGCACTTTTTTGCTCAGGAATTGATGTAACTGCTCCAAATAAGGTGGCATCACTATTTTTACAAGATTCAATAGTGTCTATAGGTAAATTTGTTTTATTTTTATCATAACAATCCTTCCCTGCTTCTTTATTTATGAAATCAAAAGAAATATTTGTTGTTTCTAATATTTCCAGAGTTGGTTTCATTACCTCTTTACCTATTCCATCTCCAGGTATAACTGTTATTTTATACAAGATATTTTTTCTCCTTTTTATATTTTTTAAAGATATCCTAAGATAACCACGGCTTCGTTATTAGGATGTATTATTTTTATAGTATTGTTTTTGTTATTATTGTTTTATGTTTTTTATTGTCTTGTCTATTTTAAATTAAATGATAAGTGTTTGTATTAGTTAATATTCTATAAGAATAATACTTTTACTAAAATTATGACTATATTTCTAAATGTATTAACTAAAAAAATATATATAAAATGAGTTAATAAATTTCATTGTAGTATAGTATATAAAGGAAGTGATTATAATAACAGCTGAAGATGTTAAAAATTCTATTAAAGATTTAAATGATTTGGATGAATTTGTTAGGTTGGAAGCCGAAAATGTCATAGCTTCAAACATGCCTGAACATTTAGATATTATTCATGAAGAAGTTGTAAAAGAGTATTATCATAAAAATATTAAGTTAAGTCTTATTGCAATTATGGTGGGTGTTAAAGATCCTAGTTCTATTGATGTTTTTATTAAATTATTAAGTGATAAAAATAAATGGGTAAGACGTCACTCAAGTACTGCATTAGCTGAATATGGTGAAGATGCAGTTGATAAATTGATTGAAGTAACAGAAGATCCTAATTGGAGAACACGTGGGGGAGCTATATGGGCTTTAAGTAAAATTGCTAATCCTAGGACCTTAGATATTTTAATAAAAGCATCCAAAGATGAAGAAAGTTTTGTTAGATCAGGTAGTGTGTTTGGTTTAGGGGCTATTGGTGGAGAAAAAGCTAAAGAAGCTTTACAAGAAGTTGTCAGAACAGATACTAATGGCTTTGCTAAAGCTAATGCTATTACTTTCCTTGAAAAAATGGAATAGCTTTTCATATTTTTTCAATATAATCGATTTTTTTTATTTTTTTTTTATATTTTTTTTTAAATTTTTTTTTCTCAAAATTTTAATCAGGTCTTAAATGATTAAGTATTTCTATTAATTATAATAAATATGAATATAGCTATAATTTTATTTTATTAAGACAATAAGGGAGGTTATGTATGGTAAAAGTTAGTATTTTAGGAGCGTCGGGAACAATTGGTACTAATGTTGCATTTACTTTAGCTAAAGAAGATATTATTGATGAAATTGTAATGTATTCTAGACCTTCTAGTAATGATAAAGTTCAAGGGGAAGTATTAGATATGTATGATGCTCTCTCAGCTGATGATGTTGATATAACTTTAACAGCAACTTCGGATATTTCAGAGATAGCAGGTTCATCAGTTGTTTTAATAACATCAGGTATACCTAGAAAGAAAGGTATGTCTAGATTAGATTTAGCTATTCCTAATGCTAAAATAGTTCAAGAATATGCTGAAGCTGTAGCTAAATATGCTCCGGATTCAGTTATATTAATAGTAACTAATCCTGTTGATGTTATGACAACAGTCGCTCTTGAAGCTTCAGGTTTTGATAAAAAACGAGTTATTGGTTTAGGTAACCATTTAGATTCTTTAAGACTCAAAACGATTTTAGCTAGACATTTTCATATCAATAGTGGTGAAATTCACACAAGGGTAATTGGAGAACATGGTGATCATATGGTTCCATTATTGAGTTCATCTACTATTGGTGGATTGTTGCTGAAATATTTTGTTGAAAGTTCTGATTTGGATATTAATAATTTGGTTAGTCAACTTAAAAATGCTGGAGCAACAATTATTAGTAGAAAAGGTGCTACGCAGTATGGGCCATCTTATGCTATATCAAATTTAATAATAACCATCATAAATGATTCTCGAAAAATATTAACTGTTAGTACATATTTGGAGGGTGAAGTTGAAGGAGTTTATGATGTTTCATTAGGTGTTCCTGTGATTCTTTGTAAAAATGGAATTCAAAATATAATTCCTGTAAAAATGGATGAAACGGAACGTCTAGAATTTTTTGAAGCTGCTCGTCAAGTAAAAAAAGTTACTAAAGGAGTTCGTGAAAGTTTAAAAAATAACTAATATTAGAAAATTTTCTTTTTATTATAATTTTATTATAGGAAGAATTTTTTTTCATTAGTTTAAATTATTTTATTATTATTAATTTTTTTTATTAAATCTTTATTTTTTTATTAAATAAATTATAATATGTTTATTTTTATTTACATTTAATTTCACAATATATATAAATATTAAAAAGACCATATCTATTAGTAATTATTAATAATGATAATTATTAATAATCTATTACATAAATAATATTATTGGAGGATTATATATGAAAGTTGCAATAATTGGCGGAACTGGAGCACAAGGATTAAATATTGGTAAAAGATTAGCTATAGCTGGTGAGGAAATAATAATTGGTTCTAGAAAAGAAGAAAAAGCATTAACAAAAGTAGAAGAAACTATAGAACTACTTAAAGATTATTCTATTAATATGGTTGGTATGTCTAATGAAGATGCAGCAAAAGAAGGAGATTTACTTATTTTAACAGTACCTTTAGCTGCTCAAAAAGCAACATTAAACAGTATAAAACCATTTGTTGGTGATAAAATATTAATTGATGCTACGGTGCCTTTAGAAACAGCTATAGGTGGATCTCCTGCAAGATTTATTGATTTGATGGAAGGATCTGCTGCTGAAAGAACAGCTAAAATATTAAATAAGACTGGTGTTAAAGTTGTTTCAGCATTTAACAACATAAGTAATTCTTTATTAGAAAATATTCCAGAACCAATTGATTGTGATTGTTTAGTTTCCGGAAATGATAATGAAGCTAAAGAAATAGCAATGGAATTAATTGAAAAAATACCTGGAATAGAATGTATAGACTGTGGTAAATTAGAAAAAGCTAGAATGGTAGAAAAAATTACTCCATTGTTAATAGGATTAAATATCAAATATAAATCTCATTATGGTGGGTTAAGAATAACTGGTATATCCAAAAAATAATTATTAATTATTTTTTCTTGTTTTAAATTTTTTTTTTTTAAAAAATAAGTGGAGTGTTTTCACAAGAAGATTATTCTGATTCTTAAGACTTTTTTTTTGTTAAGTGTTTTTAACACTTTATATTATACTTGAAAACACCCTCATAATGGAATTAAATTAGTTATATAATTAATTTAATCTAATGCTATATCTCCATGTTCACCTGTTCTTATTCTTATAACATCTTCTACATTTTGAATAAATATTTTACCATCACCAGATTTGCCTGTTTTTGCCGCTTCACATATAACTTTTATTACTTCAGGGGCTTTTTCATCATGTACTACAGTCATTATTTCCACTTTTGTTAAGAGATCTATTCGATATTCATTACCTCTATAACTTTCAGTAATACCTAACTGTTCTCCTCTACCTTTAACATCTGTCACAGTTAAAGATTTACAATCTATGGAGGCTAATGCATCTTTAACAGCATTTAATCTTTCATCTCTAATAATTGCAGTTATTTGTTTCATCATATCCCTCTTTAATTTATAATCTGTAAGCTACTTCTTCGTGTTCATTAATGTCCAATCCATCAATTTCGGTTTGATCATCTACTCTTATACCTATTGTTTTATCGAGCACTTTGGCAATTCCATATGTTAATATAAAGGAATATGCTCCTACAACAATTATGCTTATTATTTGTATACCTAACTGGATAGGATTACCATATAATAATCCTGCAGCTCCATTTATGGCTGGACATGCAAATATTCCTGTTAGTATAGCGCCCCATGTTCCAGATAAACCATGTACTCCAAAAGCATCTAAAGCATCGTCGTACCTAATTAGTGGTTTTAAATAGGATATTCCAATGTAAGATACAAATACTGTAGAAACACCTATTATTATGGATGCAGGTACATCAACAAATCCTGCTGCAGGGGTAATTGCTACAAGTCCAGCTACAGCTCCAGTTATTGCACCAAGTATTGTTGTTTTTCCGGTTTTCCATATGTCAACTATAATCCACATGATCATTCCTGCAGCTGCTGCTGTATTAGATACTAATAGTGCATTTGCTGCAAGTCCGTCTGCTGCAAGTGCTGATCCTGCATTGAATCCAAACCATCCAAACCATAGTAATGATGCTCCAATTACTGAGTATCCTAAATGGTGTGGTAATAAACCAGTATCTTTTCTTGAACCAAGAACTATTATTAATGCTAATGCACATATACCTGAGTTAAGATGAACAACTGCTCCTCCTGCAAAATCTAATGCGCCAAGTGTTGCTAGCCATCCTCCACCCCATACCCAATGGGCTACAGGTATATATACTAAGGTTAACCATATTATTGAAAATATGATCCATGCTTTTGCTTTCATCCTTCCAACTATTGCACCTGAGATTAATGCTAAGGTTATAGCTGCAAATGTTGCTTGAAATGCAATATATAATAATTCAGGTATATGAGTACCTGGATGAATCATATTTAATGTTATTCCACTCATAAAAAAGTTTGTTGGGATTCCTATTAATCCATTTATTGTTTTACCAAATACAAAGGGATAACCGTAAATTATCCATATGATACTTGCAATTGCAAAAGCTGTTAATGATAAAAACATTGTGTTAAGCACATTTTTCTTTTTACTCATTCCACCATAAAATAATGCTATTCCGGGTAAGGTCATTATCATTACTAATGCTGTTGACATCAATATCCATGCAGTATCACCTGTGTTTAATAAACTTTCAACTGCCATTTTTTTCCTCCATATCTATAAGATTTTATATATTTGTTTTCATATTTTTAATTTATATTTTTATTATTTTGGAAATAGGAAACCTACTTCCGTTAAGTATAGTATAAATTTTTTACTATATAAATATTACTAATATTTCGAACTAAAAAATTAAATATTAAAAAAAAGAAGTAATGAGTTTTAAACTCATATAACATGTTTATTGGTATTTTATGTAAGTTTCTTCTAATGCTGCAACTCCAGCTCCACGTTCAAATTCGAAACCAAGTTCTTTTAATGTCATTTCAAGGCATGTGAATGTAATTGCTAATTCGGGTAATCCAATAATTCCCATATGTGCAATTCTAAATACATTACCTTTTAAGTGGTCTTGTCCTCCACCTATATCAACATTATATTTATTTCTCATTGTTCCACGGAGTTGTTGATCAGTAATTCCTTCAGGCATTTTTATTCCAGTTAATGTATTGGAACGGTCGCCTTCACGTGCAAATAATTCAAGACCTAAAGCTTCTGCTGCATTACGTGTTGCTTCTGCACCAATATGATGACGTTTTACACGATTATCTAGTCCTTCTTCTAATACTATACTTAATGCTTCATTCATTGCAAATGTTAATGATACACTAGGTGTATATGGTGTTTGTGAAGGGTCTTTTTTAAAGTATTTTAGATGACTTTTCATATCTAAATAATAATTAGGCGTTTCCTGTTTATTGATTACATTCCAAGCATCATCACCAAAGGTTATAGCAGACATACCTGGTGGTGCTGCAATACATTTTTGTGATCCAGAAAGACAAACATCAATTCCATAGTTATCTACTTCCACGGTATCTCCTGCTAAAGAAGAAACAGTATCCACGATAAATAAAGAATCATAATCATTCATTATTTTTCCTATTTCTTTGATAGGTTGAACAACTGCTGTTGAACTTTCATTGTGGATCATTGTTAGTGCTTTAACATCATCATGTTCTTCTAAAACACTTTTTACAATTTCAGGATCTACTGCTTGACCCCAAGGTACAGTAATTTCTATTGATTCTCCACCGAATTTTTCTGTTATTTGTTGGAATCTTTGTCCGAATTTTCCTCCAACAACGTTAATAACTTTATCTCCTTTTTGTATGGTATTTCCAACAGCTGTTTCCATTGCTGCTGTTCCTGAACCTGTTAATAAATAAGATGGGTTGTTTGTTTGAAATACTTCAGACATCATGGCTGTTGTTTCTTCTAATATTTCTCCAAATGCTGGGCCTCTATGGTTAACTATTGGCTGGGCCATAGCATCTAAAACTCTTTTTGGAACTATTGTAGGTCCTGGAATCATTAATAATGTATCATCCATTTAGAATATTCCTCCAAATAATATAATATATTTTTTTTAAATTTATTAAATATAATAAGATAGTTATAGACTTTGGAATGTATTTTCCGTCTATTATTATTATAATAATTTCACTAAACTTACTATAATAAACTTATTTATGTAGTTTATACTTTTTAATATTGTAGTTTTCATATTAATTATATAACTAACATTTAAAAATAAATATAATAAACATATAAGTATAAGTTTAAAGGTTTTTCATATGGATAAATATTATAATGATTGGGAAAAATGGTATAATCTAATTGTTAAAGAATTTAATTTTAATAAGGAAGAAGATTATAGGGTTTCTTTAATACTTGATAATATAATTCAGAATAAAGGCAAATTTGATATAACCAATATGCATCTACCTAATCAATGTATTATATTTGGTGCAGGACCTTCAATTAAAAAGAATATATCTTTTATTAAAAGTACGTTTGATTTAGAAAAGTATTTAATTATTGCATCTGATGGTGCAACCACGGCACTTATGGAAGAAGATATTTTGCCGGATATAATTGTATCAGATTTAGATGGGGATATGAAAAAAATCATAGAAGCAAATAAACAAGGATCAATTATATATGTACATGCACATGGAGATAATCAGGATAAAATCGAAAAATACGTGCCACAATTAGATAAAATTATTCCAACAACACAATCAAAAAAAGTAGGACTGCTTGAAAACTATGGTGGTTTCACTGATGGTGATAGAGCCGTACATATAGCAGTTTATGCACTAAATATGGAAACAATAATTCTCGCAGGAATGGATTTCGGTAACATCATAACAAACTATTCCCGACCTGAAATAGGTGTACATTTAAAAGAAGCGGACAATGTTAAAAAATTGAAGCTTAAATATGCTGAAAAATTGATAAATTCTATAAAAAATAAAAAAAGTAATTCTCATATTAATTTTATTGACATAACATTAATATGAGTATCCAAACCTTAGATTAAATAAATTTCAATTTGAATAAAAAATTACATTTGAGTTAATTTTAATACTTATACAACACAATTAATACTTTGTTAATTAATAATATAAATATATTTAATTTCAAAATTCATACTAAAACTAATATAAATTATGATATAAGCTCTATTTTTAATAATCATTACTTTTTGGATTTTTTTATTAGTTTATATGTGTTTAAAGATTAATATTATTAAATTTTGGCTTTTAAATTAACATTAGTCTAACATGCTTTTTTTTGATTAAATATTTTTAATATTTGGAAATAAATCTTAAAATGATTTTTATAAATGATTCTAAAAATAGTAAAAAAGGAAAACTGTGACACCATATAAATATGTGAAAATATTATATCCATCACAATTTTTTTGTGGGTATAATTAATAGTTTAAGTAAAGTCACTAATATACACTAAGTTACTTTCAGTTAATTTCTTTTTATTTTCTTTAAAATTTTTTTAAAAGTTATTAACTGATAAAACTAGTCCTTTTTTAAATAATTCTTGTAAAAAATTATAATCATAATTAAAAATAGATTAAAAAAGTAAACTGTGATCTATATAATTTTATTATATAGAAATTATATGGTCAATCACAATTTTTTTTATATTATGTTTTGTGGGTATAAATAATAATTTGATAATACTTAAATAAATAAGCTAATATGAATATATTAAAATTTACATTAAAACAATTAATCTTTTTTTTATTTTTTTATAATTATTCTCACTATATCATGATCTTCTAGAACATGATCAAGTCCCACTTTCTGACCTGGAAATTTCACGGAATTGCCCCACACTTTAGCATATTTGAAGTTTTTCACGAAATCTCTGTGTAATTTATGTGCAACATCTTCTATTGTTGAATGATTACGTATAATTAGAGGTTCATCCATATCAGCTTTTTTTCCCTGAGGTTTAAGATACAATCTCATAAGATTCAAATCTTTAAAGATTCTTTCCTTTAATTCATCCATCATGATTCCTTCATTTGCTGATACAAACATAGCTTCAGGTAATTTTTTTCTAAGTTCCATTAATTGTTCTTCTGTAGCTAAATCAATCTTGTTAACAACAATAGTCATTGGTATATATGCTCTATTTGGTTCAAGTGAATCAATAAACTGGTCAATTGTCACATCTTCTCTTATTACAACATCAGCACTATGTGTTCCATATTCAGATAATATGGAATGTATAGTTCTTTCATCCAAATGGGTTAATTCTACAGTTGAAAGAATATTCATACCACCCATTTTTTTCTTAGTAACTTTGACATCAGGCTTATTTTCATTAGGTCTTACACCAATATTACGAACTTCTTCTAAAATAACATCCATGTGTTCTGGTTGAAATACATCAAGAACCATTATAATTAAATCAGCATTACGTGTTGCAGATAATATTTCTCTTCCTTTACCTTTACCTTTTGAAGCACCTTTAATTATTCCTGGAATATCTAATATTTGTATTTGAGCATCTTCATATCTCATAATACCCGGAACAATATCTAAAGTTGTAAACTCATAGGCTCCAACTTTAGAATTAGCATTAGTTAAATAATTTAATATTGAAGATTTACCCACTGAAGGAAAACCCAATAGAACTGCCGTTGAATCCCCACTTTTTTTAACGAGGAAACCTTCACTTTTTTGCTGTGAACTATTACGTTTTTCTATTTTTTCTTTTAATTGTGCTATTTGGGCTTTTAATTTACCTATATGGTGTGATGTTGCCTTATTTTTTTGAGTTTTCTTTATTTCTGCCTCAATTTCTTTAATTCTATCTTCAGCTGCTGACATTTTTTCACCAAATAGTTTTATTAAAAATCTAATTATATATATAAAATTAGTAATTAAGCAATATACTCTTTGTTTTTTTTAACTAATATTATTAACTATTTTTTAATTGAATCATATTTTAGTTTTAATATTTAAAATTTCATTTAATCATGTAATAATTCTAAAAATGATATTATTTAGATTTTAATAATTATAATAATTTTTTAAAATGAATTTTTTAATATTTGAAGGTTATTAAGGATTTATTTCTCTTTTAAACTATTTTTTATAATAACAATATTTAATAATAATATATGATATAATTTCTATTTGGTTAATGATTATATTTATTTCATAGTGTAATAATTTATATTTCATATTAAAAATTATAGGAGACAAAAAGTCATGTTAGAAGGATTAATGCCATTAATACCATTGATTATTTTTGGTAATATTGAAAATTTAATTTTAGCTTCTCAGGGAGTTGTAGCCGGAGTTAATATGAAAAAATTAGGATTATTAAGTATCTGTTTTGTACTTATGTGGTTAATAGTAGGTACTGTAGGAACATCCATAGCTTTAGACTACGCTAATGTCATTGATTTTGTAGGTGGTTTTGCAATATTTGTTCTAGGTATTCAATCAATGTTACAAGCAACTCATATACTAGGTAATTAGGTGATTAAATGTCTAATAATGAATTTGTTCCATTTTTGGGTCTATTAATATTTGGTAACATAGAAAACTTAGTATTAGCCTGTCAAGGGGTAACAAATGGCGTTGATCCTATTTTATTAGGAGCTTTATCTATAATAGTTGTTATATGTTGGTTACTTATCGGAACTTATGGAACACGTGTTGCAATAAAGTATGCAAACTATATTGAATTTATTGGTGGATTAATAATATTCATTTTAGGAATCCAATCCATGTTAGGTGCACTAGGCATGCTATAATAAGTAAAATAAATTTAATTTTTATTATTTTATTTTGTTTTTTTCTATTTATTTTTAAATTGTATACTTTTTTTCAATAATTTTTAAAAAATTTCAAAAATATTAAGTTATTTTTAGTTATTTATCATATACTTTTCTTGATTTTAAAGAACAAAAGTATATATACTAGTGGTATATATAATAATTGTATAAATTTAATTGGTATTTATTCTTTTTAATTTTTTTATTTCATTGTCCTTTTAAATATTTGATTAAATTTTTATAAAAATAATTAAACATTGTTTTTATTATAATATGAGTTTTATTTCCAAAAATCAAAACTCAAAAAGGGGGATAGTGTGATGAATTATGAAGTGATGATAGACAGCGAACTTGAAAAAAAGTTCAAAAAAATTCATGATGTAAATCTTAAAGAATATAATATTGTTACAAGAAAAATTGATGAGATTAAAGAACATTCCAAAGTAACTATTAATCATAAAAACAAATTTAATAGTTTTGAAAAACCACTAGAAGAATATAAATGGGTCGAAATTGGAAATAAAATATTAATCTTCAAAATCAATCCATATCAAAAATATATACACCTATGTGAATATTTACCCAAAAACGAAGTATTTGAATGAACCTATTTTTTAATTTTTTTTAATTAATTGTGTGCAACAATTCCTTAGATATACTAATTATTTTTTTTGATGTTGTAAGTAATATAGGCTTTTTTTACGAAAAAGAGGTTGTAAAATTTATAGTCTTAAACACTTTTTTTTGAGGAAATACCAATTACATATTATTTTTATAAAGCATTATTGCATCAATAATGTATTGCTATCAAAAAACTAGACTTTTTTCATGGGGACTATGATTATAATAGATTTTTATATATTATTTAACAATAGATTAAAATATAGAAACATTATATGGGGTGAAGTTACATGTTAATCAACAAGAAGAGTATTATATTTGTTTCATTGATATTCTTAACTATCGTCTCTTTAGGTGTATTAAGTGCAGCAGACAATGAATCAGTTAGCACTGATGTTACACATGTGGATAATACAAATGTTGAACCATATAGTTCTGATGTAAAAGAAAAATTGGTTCTTTTTCTGACTTGGAGGACTTATTAAAATCTGAAGAATATGAAGTAAATCTTGACAGGGATTATGCATATAATAAATTTAGTGATGAAAAATATGTGGATGGTATAAACTTATCTATGCGCAAATTGATTATTAATGGTAATAACCATGTTATAGATGCAAGTAACACAACAGTATTTTCCTTGTATGGCACATATCTTGAATTGAATAATTTAACTATAAAAAATGCTAACAAAGCAATTTCAGGTTCATATTCAAATGTTACAACTAATAATGTTATCTTTATGAATAATATCAATAAGGAATCTGGTGGAGCAATAAAATTACTTTACTCGGAGTATAGAAGTAACAATGATACTTTTAAGGACAATTATGCTCCTAATGGCGCAGCAATTTATTCCATAGGCACTACTCTAAATATTTTTAACAGCTCATTTACTAGCGACAAGGAATTAAAAAGAGGTTTCATATATATCAAGGATTCATCAATAAATATGGATAATGCATTATTTATGGATACTGTATCAAATTATTCAACTGCATTATATGGTTCAAATAGTTCAGGATGTATTGTTAATTCAAGATTTATTAATCTAAAATCTCTTATAAGTGCTGGAGCTATAAGTTTTAGATACGTTAATAGCACAATCTTATTTGACAATTGTACATTTATAAATGTAACTTCCAAGAAAAATGCAGGTGCTGTATTCATTGATGTTGATGAAGGTAATTTAATTGAAAATAAGACATTTATGGATGGATTTGTAGTAATTAATAATTCATTATTTAACGACTGTAACTCCGATTATGGTGGAGCAATCATACAGTTGGGAGGTACATTATACGTTGATAAAACATTATTTAATAACAATTATGCAAATTATGATGGTGGTGCAATCTACACATCAAATTGTAATTTAAGTATTAACAATTCCCTATTTGAAGACAACACTGCTAATATGAATAATCGGGATATGGTGGTGCCCTATATTTTGATAATAAAAATCTAATCATTAATAATACAGTTTTCAATGATAATTTAGCATGTGAATGTGGAGCATTATATATTTATGATAGCTATTACAATATTACCCAATCATATTTTGAGAATAATGATGAAAATGTTCATACATTATTTGATCATGAATATTCAAATTGTGATGAATCCAATAATTTTGTTAATGGCGAAAATATCATTAATGACAAGGAATATGTTTATGTATACGAGGGTATTGGAGAAGAAATACCTATTAATCCAATAGTGTTGGATAAGGAATTAATAAATGCAAGTCGTTTTGACTTACGGGATTATGGTCTTGTTCCAACAGTAAGAGATCAGGGATATATGGGCTCTTGTTGGGCATTTGGAGCTACAGGTGCATTGGAATCAGCATTACTTATGGCAACTAATAAAAGCTTCAACACAGACATTTCTGAAAACAATATTAAAAATAATGTTCTCTACTATTCTAAACATGGGGTGTATAATAGTGAAGGGTCTTACAGTGAGTCTCCTGCTAGTTATTTTACTAGCTGGCTGGGAATAGTGCCTAGTAATGACGATGCCTATGATGAACTTGGTAAAATTGGTTCAATAATAGATAATGGTACTAAATATCATATTTATGAATTTAAAATTCTCTCAAATAATAATACAAGCAATATTAGTGTATATAAAGAAGCGTTAATAGAACATGGAGCAATATCCACGATGGTTAATGCAGATTATGAGAATAATTTTAATACGACTACATATGCACATTATTATCCTAACGGTACTGAAGATGATTTAGAACATGAGGTAGTTATTGTTGGATGGGATGATAACTTTAGTAAATACAATTTTCTCACAACACCTCCTGGTGATGGAGCTTGGATAATAAGAAACAGTTGGGGAGAAGATTGGGCAGACCATGGACATTATTATTTATCTTATTATGATACTGCATTCAGAAATTATACAGGGCAACTGGTTTATATTGTTAATGGCTTTGTAGAAAACCTTTTTTTGAGTGAAGTATGAGTATTACTCAAAAAAAATATAAGGGGTTTGTACAAACGG
>SUTP01000076.1 GCA_015062815.1 Methanosphaera stadtmanae
AATTATGTCAAGTACTCATCATATAAAAAAAATAATTTAAAAAATAAGTGGAGTTTAATAACCTACATTTACTGTAAATCTTAATGCTATACAGATTAATGCGATTATGATTGTACCAATAACAACTTGATTTGGTGATATTTTCATACCGGCTGTATCATCATTGAAAAATCTTACAATACCTGCTCCACTTGCTGGTAATGTTTTTTTGTCTTTACGTGCCATATTATTTCCTCGTTATTATTCAACCCTATTTTATTATAGTTATAATTTATGTTTGTTTAATGTACTATAAAATGTTTATGTATTCACTATTTTTTATCAACATGATTTTTTACCATACGTATTGCACAGAAATCACCACACATACTACACATTTCATCGTCAGAACTTTCAGTACTTTCATAAATTTCACGTGCTTTTTCACCGTTAATAGCTAATTCAAATTGTTTGTCCCAATTGAAATTATCTCTGGCAATAGCCATATCATATTCTCTTTTCATTGTTTTAGGTATTTTTTTAGCTATGTCTGATACTTCAGCAGCTATTTTAGATGCTATTACGCCTTCTTTAACTTGTTCAACATTAGGTATACTTAAGTGTTCAGCAGGAGTAACATAACATAAAAAGTCAGCTCCACTACTTCCTGCAATACTTCCACCTATTGCTGCAGTTATATGGTCATATCCTGGAGCAATATCTGTTACAAGTGGGCCTAAAACATAAAATGGTGCTCCATCACATATTGTTTTTTCTATTTTCATGTTTGCTTCAATGTCTGTTATTGGCACATGACCTGGACCTTCAACCATTACTTGAACATTGGCAGCTTTTGATCTTTTTACTAATTGTCCTAATGTGGTTAATTCTCTAATCTGTGAAATGTCTGTTGCATCATGTATACAACCGGGGCGTAAACCATCACCTAATGATAAAGTTATGTCGTATTCATGACAAATTTCCAATAAGTAATCAAAATTTGCATATAATGGATTTTCTTGTTCATTGTGCATAATCCATGCGGCTGTTAAAGCACCACCACGACTTACTATTCCCATCAACCGTTCTGAGTCTTTTAAAGATGCAACATTATCTTTATTAATACCACAATGAACGGTTATAAAATCAATCCCTTGTTTTGCTTGATTGGTTATTATATTAAATATTGTATCTTCATCCATGTCTACAATGGCTTTTCCTTGATTTAATGTATAAGATCCGGCTTCATATATTGGCACAGTTCCTAAAGGTATGTTTGTACGTTCTAATATTTTTTTTCTAATTTCATTTAATTTAGGACCTGTACTTAAATCCATCACGGCATCAGCACCATATTTTACTAGAACATCTAATTTTTCTAGTTCAACTGAAATATCTTCACTTTCCGTTGAAGAACCGATATTAGCATTAATTTTAGTAGTTAATCCTTCACCAATACCTGTAGGTAGTGTGTCTCTTCCTATATTTTTAGGAATAACAATTTTTCCACAAGCAACATATTTACGTAGTTTTTCAACATCTACTTCTTCTTGTTTTGCTACTTCTTTCATCTCAGGTGTTATTATACCTTTTTTTGCTTGTTCTAATTGTGTCAATTTATGAACTCCTTTTTTTTGTTTATACAAATATTACTAAAGTATATATTTATTTTAATATAACAAAGTTGTTATTAATTAACAAATGTTTCTTATTATTTTAATGGATTAGGAATATTTGAAGAGTCTTGAGGATATTTATTAATACTTGGTTTTTTTCCTATATCTTTAAGACGTTCATCTAAAAACATTTTTCCAGCGTCTGTTGCTGCATAAATTGGGACATTGTTTCCATAGTAATAGGGTTTATGTTTTTCAGCATATTCTCTAATATTTTTAGAAGCACAAGCAGTTACAATATCTGCAACACTAAATAATTCTTCAGTTAATTCTTTTGTTATGTTAGTTGTATGGGCTATAAATAAATAAATTTTTACATCATCAGGTATGGGATATTCTCTTATTTCTTTAGCTATTGGTGAAGGAATTAAAGTTATACCTATTTTTTTATATCCTTGATCTATTGCTTTTTGTAATCCTTTAATTGGGTTTAATTCTGCTGTTTTAGGGTTTACAACATTTTCTATACCTACTTTTTCCATTACTTCTGGTATGGGTGTGGTACTAATAAGTCCTGAAACTCTTCCACCTACTCCCTGAATTATATCTGGATTAGTCATTATAAGTGTACCTACTCCATCACATGCTCCCACAACACAATCTAAATTACCTAATTTGACATTACTTCTAAGTATTTCAGATATTCCTACACTTAGCATATCTTTTAATTTTACTTTTCTATCTTTAGTACAATATCCAAAACTTTTTATTCGGTATTCAATATTGTTTTTAATTTTTTCTTTATCAAATTTTTCAATATTTAGATATTTGCTAAAAATAGGACAATTATATACAATAGGATCACTTACTTCAGTTACTTTTCCATTTTTTATAGTAACTTTTGATAATCCTGTAGTTTCAATTACATGTTTGTCTTCTAACATATTATTCACCATTAATAGATTGGTTTAGATAGTTTTTCTAATAAACTTTTCTCAAATATTAATATTTTTTTCACCATAAAATATATATATTAAATCAAACATAACATTATTAGTAGCCACGCCGGGGTGGCTCAGCTGGTTAGAGCGCACGGCTCATAGGGTATTAAGCAAAGCTCTGACTTTTTCCTGGGATACCGTGAGGTCGCGGGTTCGAATCCCGCCCCCGGCATTTATACTTTAGAGTATAAATTAAATCTTTATATACTATTTTTTTTTATTTTTCATGTTTCTAATTTTATTTCAATTATCTTTCAATATAATTATAACAATGTTATATTCTTATATTACAAAAGTTATAATATAAAATTATAAAAAATTATCATTATAGAAAATTAGGTAAAAATCATGACGGAATTATATGAAAATTTAATCTCAAGGCAAATAGAAATTTTTTCATCTCAAGAACAAGAAAAATTAAGATTTACAAAAGTAACAATTGTCGGATGTGGGGGTCTTGGCGGATCAGTAATTGAACAATTAGTTAGAGCTGGTTTTGAAAATATGAAAATAATAGACAGTGATGTATTTGACCAAACTAATTTAAATCGTCAAATAAGATCTAATCTTGATGCTATTGGTCAATCAAAAGTACAAGTAACTAAATCAGCAATGTTAAAAATCAATTCTAATCTAGTATTAGATGTTTTCGAGGGTATTATAAATCAAGAAAATGCTCATGAAATATTGGATGGTAGTGATATTGTTATAGATGCAGTAGATAATGTATTAACAAGAGTTATTATTTCAAGAACTTGTAAAGAATTAAATATACCATTTGTACATGCTGCAATTGAAAGTACTCAGGGTCAATTAACCATTTTCACTAATAAATCTCCTTCATATGAAGAATTATTTAATCTAAAATCTAAAAATAAAGAATTGAGTGGAGATGTAGAAAAGTATTTATTAAAAATAAGTATGAAAAAACCACAGGTTTTAGGAACAACTGCAGCTATATTTGGTACTCTTGAAGTTGTTGAAACAATTAAATTTATTTTGAACAAAGAACATTTAACGGTATCTCCTAAGGTATTAATGGGTGATGTTCTTAATATGGCTTCATTTAAAATTATTGATTTCTAAATTATAATAAAATTATGATTATCATTGATGGTGGAAATAATGTTGGATTTAAAACAGTTTGTAAGTAGGAAATATTTAAGTGAATATTCAACTCGCATAAAACCCTATTTTCTAATTTCATTGGTATTTTTCTTAGCAACGGTTCTTTTAGGTTTTCTATTGGCAGATGTTTTCAAATCTATTGGAATAGAATTACTTAATCAAATAATTTCAGAGGTACCAAAACAATCTATTACAGCAACATACCTATTTAAAAATAATTTAACTGTTAATTTAATTATTATTGCAGGTGGTTTTTTATTTTCAATAATATCTACTTTAGTAATCTTCATAAATGGTTTTGTTATAGGTTTCACATATTGGATTATTTCTAATCCTATTTTATTCATGTTATACATTTTACCTCATGGTATCTTTGAATTAACTGCGACTATTTTATCATTTGGAGTTTCACTTATGATTACTCGTATAGTTTGTAGATTAATTAGGGGTATTTTTAATAAAGAATCCACTATAAAAAAGGAATATGATAATTCAAAACTTTTAATTACTGATATTTTATTTTCAATATTTTTTATAATTATACTTTTATTATTGGCAGCGTTTATTGAGGCTTATTTAACTGTTCCTTTGGCGAATTTTTTTATGAGGTTTTTCTAGTTTTTTTATTTTTTCATCATGTTTAAATACTTGTAAGTATATTATATTATTATATCGGAAATCATGTTCCTAATCATTTAATTTTTAATTAAATAAAATATAATATAATATAGAAATCAAAAATATAATTATACTATCCCATGTAATATATTTAGGAGATTAGTTTTTTATGTCAACAAAAGATGAACAAATGAATGAAATTATTAAACAAGTTGAAGATTATGGAACTAAGTTTGTAAGACTTCAATTTGTAGATATTCATGGAACACCAAAAAATATGTCTGTATCAATAAAAAAAGCTGATGAAGTTGAAGATATATATAATGATGGATTACTTTTTGATGGTTCTTCAATAGCAGGGTTTGTAGATATCGATGACAGTGATTTATTATTGAAACCAGATTTAAGTACTTTTTCTACATTACCATGGAGACCAGATGAAAAAGGGGCATGTAGATTTATATGTGATGTTTATCATGTAGATGAAACTCCATTTGAAGGAGATCCTAGGGGAATTCTGAAAAAATCATTAAAATCAGCTGAAGATGAAGGTTATCAGTACAATATGGGTCCTGAACCAGAATTTTTCTTAATTGATGAGGATGAAGATGGAACTATCAAACCTGCTGATGAAGCATGGTATTTTGATGTAGAACCTGTTGATCAGGGTACTGATATTAGAAGAGAAATAGTTTTAGGTCTTGAAAAATTAGATTTCAATATAGAAGTAAGTCATCATGAAGCAGCTTATGGACAACACGAAATTGATTTCAGGTTTGCAGATGCATTAAAAACTGCGGATGCAGTAATCACATTTAAACAAGCTATTCGTGCTTTAGTAGATAATTTAGGTTATAAAGTAACATTCATGCCAAAACCATTCTTTGGTCAAAATGGAAGTGGAATGCATTGTAATCAAAGTTTATTTAAAAACGGTAAAAATGTATTTTATGATCCTAATACTGAAACACAATTATCACAGGAAGCATATTATTTCATTGGTGGATTATTAAAACATGCTGAAGCATTATCTGCAATTATATCTCCTACAGTAAATTCTTATAAACGTTTAGTACCGGGATATGAAGCACCTTGTTATATAGCCTATGGATTTAAAAATAGATCAACGCTTTTAAGAATACCAGCTTCTAGAGGTTTAGGTACAAGAGTAGAATGCAGATCCGCAGATCCTTCATGTAATCCGTATTTAGCATTTGCTGTATTATTGCAAGCAGGATTAGATGGATTAAATAATAAAATTGATCCTGGAGATCCAATTGAATTCAATGCATTTGAATATACTCCTGATGAATTAGCTGAAAAAGGAATTAAAACATTACCAACTAGTCTTTGGGAAGCATATCATGCATTAGAAGAGGATGAAGTAGTTAAAAATGCTTTAGGCCAACATACCTATAATCAATTTTATAAAATTAAACGAGCTGAATGGGATGATTATAGAATACAAGTGTTTGATTACGAAGTTGAAAAATTTTTAAATGTTTAAAAACATTTATCTTTTTTCTCTTGACCGTCCTTATTATTAAAATGTATAGAGTAAAAATTTATTTTTAGTAATTTTAATAATTCTGAATATTAATAATTATATTAAAATAGTATAAGAGTTTGATAGGATGTCTGTACAACAAGAAACTGATTTAAAGATGATGGAAATACTAAGAATTCTTTATTCAAAGAATGAAACTTTAGGTGCTAAAGTAATATCTGAAGAATTAAAAAAGAGGGGTTATTCTTTAGGTGAACGAGCAGTAAGATATCACATGAGAATTCTAGATGAAAAAGGTTTTACAAGGAAAATTGGTCATAAAGGAAGAGAAATAACAAATAAGGGTATTGAAGAATTAAATGAAGGATTAATATATGATCAGGTGGATTTTGCAAATTCCATATTTCAAGAAAAAATGTACAATGTTACTTTAGATACATCTACTGGAAAGGGATCTGTAATCGTAAATATTTCTTCAATAAATGATGATAGTGCCATTTCTATATTAGAAAAAGTTTTCGAAGAAGGTTTAGCTGTTAGTAAAAATATTAATCTTTTTGAAAAAGAAGATAAAACTTTTATTCAAAATGTTTGTGGTACTACAATAGATGGAGTATTTCGTAAAAATGGAATAATTTCAAGACCATTATATGGTGGTTTAGTTAAAATTGAAGATTATGTACCTATTAAATTTATTAATCAAATATCCTATGAAAAAACTTCTATAACTCCTCTTGAAGCATTTACAGATAAATCAAACACGTCTATTCTTGATGTTATGAATTCAGGGACAGGAATAATTCCTGCAAATTTTAGAATAATTCCTGCTGCTAAAGAAAAAGATGCCACTATCTTATTAAATAATCTTAAAAAAATTGGAATTAATGGATTAATACAAATGGGTAAACCTAATGAATCTATTTTAGGAGTACCTGCATATGAGGATATGATAGGTATAGCAATTATTGGTGGAATAACTCCTTTATGTGCTGCCCAAGAAGCAGGTTATAATTTAGATATAAAAGTAGCCGATGATTATGCTGAGTATCAATCAATGAAAACAATGAATTACCGTTCTGATTCAATATTTAAACCAAATTATTTGGAAACTACTGATAAAATAAGTTTCATACTTACTAAAATTTATAATTTAATCTCCAATGTAACTTTTGATCCTCAAACATTTGCTGGTGATGTAATAACAAATGTTTCTTATATAGATAAACAGTATGTTGATGATTGTATTGAACTACTGAACAAGTCCTATAAATTAAATCCAGAATATTACATGGGAAATAAATATGCTGTTTTAAATGAAAATAATTCAGATAAAGTAGGTCTTGCAACTATATGTAGTTTAACTATTAATGGTATATTAACTAATTCGGGTATTTATTCATCTCCACAGTATAGTGGTATTCTAAAATTTGAAGAGAATAATCGTAGATTCACGGAACTAATTTCTTATAAAGGTTCTTCTGTAGATCCTCATGAAATTTTTATTAAAAAACATTTAATTAATTTATCTACTAACTCCAGTTCATCTAAAATATTAGCAAGTGTTCATAGCATACCTTATGTTTCACGAGATGATGCATTAGATATTTTAAGTTCATTGGATGATTCTTCATTTAATATTTTGACAATAGGTGAACCTAATCAATATATTTATAATGCAAAAATAGATATGTATAATTTTGGTTATGCAGTTCCTGGAGGATTAAATCTTATAGCATCAATAAATGAAAATGATATTGCTATGGATATTAAATCTATTGAAAAAAATATGGATTATAGTAATTTTGAAACATTATAATAAGTTTTTTTTTCAGATATTTAATCTATTGTAATCTTTTTTATTTTTTAAGATAATTTTTCCTTTTTTTAGTAAAATAACTATTTTTATCAATTTACGTATTCCTAAAAAGCAATTCTTTTAAATACTGTTAAGTATAAACTTTATGAATATCTAGGGTCTACATATTATAGGAGTAAATATGTTTGATTCTGAGATATGGTGATTTAATATGGCATTATTTCTTATTAATAAATTTAATTGATTTAATAAGAAGATTATTTATAATAAGTGATTTAATATGGCAGTGATAATAGATAGAACAAAATGTAACGGAATTGATGCTTGTCCTTCCGGTGGAATTTGTGTAGAAATATGTGCTTTAAATGCAATGAGTAATGTTGATGGTAAACCACAAGTTGATGAGGATGCTTGTCCTTCATGTGGTTTATGTGTTATGAATTGTCCTAATGAAGCTATTTCAAAAGTTTAAGGAGTTAACTATGGCAGTAACGTTTTATGATGATCGATGTACGGGTATTTCTTCTTGTAATAGGGCATCATGTATTCATATTTGTGAATTAGATGCTATTGAGAATATCAATGATAAACCTTATATAAATGAAATGGTATGTACTAATTGTGGATTATGCGTAATGAACTGTCCTAAAGGAGCTTTATCAAAGTAAATGATTCGTCATTTACTTTATTTATCTATAAATTAATGTTGCAATTAACATCAGCATAATTTACTAAATCTTTTTTCTATAACAAAAATAGTTTAACAGTATTTCTCAAGTTTTATTTTTTTAGGTTTAACTAATAAAAAAAGTCTTTAAATATTATTAATAATAAAATAAATCATAATTAACATTTATAAGTTAATTAATACACATAATTAGTTTGCTTACTTAATAAAAACTTCTGAATATCTATCCTGAATTTTTAAAAGACTTGTTTTGTTAAGTGTGCAACATTATATTTTTTTGTTTGGTAGATTATTCTTCCAAACAAATCTCTTACAATTTTGTTTCTAT
>SUTP01000013.1 GCA_015062815.1 Methanosphaera stadtmanae
GTAATTGATGGTGTTGTTACTGTTAAGGATGGTGATGTTGTTGTTGGAACAGCGTCTATTGTTAATGGTACTGCTTTGATTTCAGTTCCTACAAGTGCTGGTAAAGAATATCAGTTCACAGTAGATTATAATGGAACTTATACTTACAAAGAATCAACAGGAATCACAAGTTCAAAAACTATAGCAAATCACACGTTACATGTAATTCCAGATACTATAAGTCCTACACCTGTAGGTGAAAAAGTTAACATAACTGGTACAATAATTAATGAGAATAATGAGCCATTGGCTAATACTGAAGTTAATGTTACTGTTAATGGTGTAACTTATCCTGTGGTAACTGATGAGAATGGTACATTTGTAAAACCATACACAACTGAAGTTACAGGTGTAAACAATATTACAGTGTCATATGAAGCTGATGGATATGATGATTTAACATACGACTATAATTTCACAGTAACTAAATTAGTTAGTGTAATTAATGTTACAGCAATTAGTCCTGTCATAGTAAGTAATAATACTACTATTAGTGGTTATTTAGTGGATAGTGAAGGTAATGTTATTAATAATGTTAACGTGTTAATTTATATTAATGGAGTTAATGTTGCTAATAAAACAACAAATCCTGATGGAAGTTATTCACTTGATTACACTACACAAGTACTCGGATTAAACAATGTAACTGTAGTATATGAAGGTAATGCGAATTATACTGCTGTTAACACTACTACTAATTTCTTAGTTGATAAGATGTTTACTGCTGTTAATGTTAGTGCTGTTAGTCCGATTAAGGTTGGTGCTAATACTACTGTTGGTGGTAGGCTTGTTGATGGTAATGGTACTCCTTTAAGTGGTGCTGTTGTTAATATTACTGTTGAAGGTGATGATGAGAAGTATAATGCAATTACTGATAGTGACGGTTATTATTCATTGAATATAACAGGTAAAGCTGTTGGAGATCATGGTGTATCTGTATATTATAATGGTACTGAGGTTTATATTGAATCCAATAATACTGGTAAGTTTATTGTTGAGAAACATGATTCTAACGTCAAGGCAAATTATTCTGATGTAGTTAATGGTAAAACTAATATTACTGTTAATGTTACTGATGAAGATGGTAATGCTATCGTTGGTGGATTTGTAAATATCACTGATGAAAACGGTAATGTTATAGGTAATGGTACTATTGGTGAAGATGGTACTTTAACTACAAATATCACACTTATGCCTGGAAAACATAATATAACAATCACATATAATGGTACTGATAATAGTACTCCTGTTAATACTACTGTTGTTATTGATGTTCCAGATTATGGTGTTGTTTTATCCTTGGAGGATATTAATGATACTATTGTTAGGAATAGTACTAATATTACTGGTACTTTGGTTGATGAGGATGGTAATCCTTTAAGTGGTGTAGTGTCTATCTTTGTTAATGGTGTGTTTGTTTATAATGCTACTGTTACGGATGGTGTTTACTCATATGAATATGTGACTGATACTGCTGGTGTGAATGATGTTGTTGTTGTTTATGGTGGTAGTGATGTTTATGATTCTGTTAATGTGAGTAAGTCATTTAATGCTAGACCTTTAACTGCTAATGCAACTATTACTTCTATTGGTGATGTTACTGTTGGTAATGTGACTAATATTGTTGGTATTGCTGTTGATGAGTTTGGTGTTGCTGTCTCTGATGCTGATATTATTGTTTCAGTAAATGGTAGAAATTACAATGTTACTACTAATGGTTCTGGTGGTTATAATGTTTCTTACACTACTTTTGTGGTTGGTGTGAATAATGTGACTGTCAGTTTTGCTGGAAATAATACTATTGAGGCATTTATGAATTCTTCATCATTTAATGTGACTAAAATTGGAACCAGTGTTTCTGCAGATATTGTCAGACCTGTAGCTGGATCTAGTTTAGTTGAGGTTAATGTGACTGATGAATTTGGTAAAGCTGTAATTGATGGTCTTGTTACTGTTAAAGATGGTGATGTTGTTGTTGGAACAGCTTCTATTGTTAATGGTACTGCTCTAATTTCAGTTCCTACAAGTGCTGGTAAAGAATATCAGTTCACAGTAGATTATAATGGTACTGACATATACAATAAATCAACAGGAATCACAAGTTCAAAAACCATACAAAATCATACATTGTCTATTATACTTGATAATATTGAACCTACACCAGTAGGTGAACAAATCAATATCACAGGCAGAATAGTTAATGAATATGATGAACCATTGGCTAATACTGAAGTTAATATTACTATTAATGGTGTAACTTATCCTGTGGTAACTGATGAGAATGGTACATTTGTAAAACCATACACAACTGAAGTTACTGGTGAAAATAACTTCACAGTCTCATATGAAGCTGAAGGATATAATGATTTCACACATGATGGTAATTTCATAGTTACTCAATTAGCTAGTATGATTAATGTTACAGCAACCCCATTTGTATATGTAGGAGATAATACTACAATTAAAGGTATATTATATGATACTAATGGAACTCCTTTAGTAGGATACCAAGTAGAAATAATCGTAAATAACAATTCACTCATAAACCTTACAACTGTTGAAGGTGGAATATTTACGTACGAATATACTACTGAAATCGTAGGATTAAATAATGTAACAGCACGTTATGAAAATAATGCTGGTAATTACACTACATGTATCAATCACACAGCATTCTATGTTGATAAATTAACTTCAATCATTACAGTTGATGCAGATACTAATATTAAAGTAGGTAATACTTCTATTATTAGTGGTCTTCTCAAAGATAATAATGGTGAAGCTATTGTTGGTGCTACAGTCAATGTAATTATTAACAATGAACTGATTGGCACTACTGTCACAGATAATAATGGAGCATACTCCTATAATTATACTGCAAATGTTGTAGGTAAGAATATGATAGTTGTTAAATTTGATGGAAACAATACCATAACTTCCTCAGATAATACAACTGCAATAATTATATTACCATACGACACAAATATGACAATAGATGTAGATGAAACTGTATTAAATGCTACTGTTGTAGTAATTAGTGGTGTTTTACATGATGAGAATAATCAACCTATAAATGGTACTATTAATGTTTATGTGAACAATGTACTTGTTGAAGAAAATCTTGAAGTCTCTAATGGACAATACAGGGTGGAATATATTACTTCACAAGTAGGCATAAACACTATAACTATAAATTATCTAGGTGATTCAAACCATACTAAATCAAGTAACACTACAACTTTCAAGGTAATTACGAAAAATGTAACAATTACAATGAATATAACAGGTAATCAAACTACAAACACTACTGCAACCATAAATCTTACTGATGAGAATAATCAACCAATTCCAAACACTAATGTAACTGTAAAAATAAATAATAATACTTATATTACTGTTACAACTGATGAAAATGGAACTGTTGATTTACCATTAGAATTACCAGAAGGAAATAATACTATTGAAGTAATATATTCTGGTGATAATCAAACTAGTCCAGTAACGATTAATGATACCGTAGAGATTGCAAAAGCAGGTATAATTATTACAATTGAACCAATAAGTACAGTAAAAATTAATGAAACATTCCTCATTAATTCAACAATTACTGATACAAATAATAACTATATTAAAGAAGGACTTGTACAGTTTACCGTAGGAAACACTATAATAGGCTTAGTACAAGTAACTAATGGTACAGTTTATTATGAATATCAAGAAAAATTGGCAGCAGTTTATCCTGTTGTTGCCACATATTTATCTAATGATAAATATGAACAAGTAAGTGCAAACACAACTGTTGAAGTAGTTAAACTAAATACAACCATTACTTTGAGTAATATGGAAGTTACTATTGGTGATAAAATAAGTATTGTTGCTCAAATATTGGATGAGCATAATAAAGTTGTTACTAATGGTAAAGTTGTATTTAAAATAAATGGTTTAACTATGAAAGATGAAAATGGTACTGTAATATATGTACCGGTTACTCATGGTTTAGCATCCATTAATTTAACAGTTCCTAATAATTGGAGAGGATCAACATATAACATAAGTGCTGTATATGGTGGTACTAGTAATATTTACATATCATCACGTAGTGCTGATTATAACTTAACTGTTAATTATAAAACAGCATTTATGGACTTAGTTATTGCTCCTGATATGAATAAAATGGATGGTGTATCTGAATTAGCTGCATATGTATCTGATAAGAACGGTATTGTAGATGGTGGTGTTGTAATCTTTAAAATTAATGGTGAAACATTAAGAGATGCAGAAGGAAATGTTATTAAGGTAGAAGTTGTTAATGGTGTAGCAATATACAATTACACGTTACCTGATGGTATGAAAGCAAGAAATTACAATATCACTGCAGTATATTCAAATAGCCATTATTATCGTGCACAAACAAACAGTACTTTAACTGTTGTTAAAGAGAATATACATTATAATATTACAACAGATGTAACTGGTAAAGATGTTTCATTAAAAGGAACTATACTTGATGAACATAATCATACAGTCGTCGGAACTAATAAGTTATGTATTAAAGTAGATGGATCAACTTTAAAAGATTCTGATTCAAAAGTTATATATTATTACATTAAAAATGGAATAATAAATATAGATTTCACAGTTCCTTCCAACAGAACTGGAACTCATAACATAGAATTAATAACTGGATCAAATTACGCATATGAATCTTTAAGACAAACATTTACAATAGAAACAAGCTGATTAGTAAGGCTATTTTAACCTCCCTAAAATTCCTTTTTTTTTATTTTTTTAATATATTTTAATTCAAATCTAAACGTAATTACTAACCTATTTTTTAATATCTTTAATAAATGATATTTATATGAGTTTTAATCTATTTTTAACAATTAAATTATTAATTCAAAAGTATACAAAATTATTTTTTTTTTCAGATTACAAAATGTTACCTAAATACAAAAATCTATATTCTATCAAGTAATATATAATAACATTAAAACAGTATAATTCTAATTTTATTTTAAATCAAGGTTTAGGTTATTATATGAAAAGGATAGTTTTAACGGGAACTGGAAGTGGTGTAGGTAAAACTACCATAGCTACAGGTATAATGAAAGCATTGTCTGAAGAACATAAAATCCAATCCTTTAAAGTAGGGCCGGATTATATAGATCCTTCATATCATAATTGTGCTACAGGGATACCTTCACGCAATCTTGACTCTTTTTTCATGTCTGATGGGCAGATTAGACAATCCTTTAAAAATGGTATGAAACATTCAAAAGCTGATTATGCTATAATTGAAGGAGTACGAGGTTTATATGAAGGTATGAGTCCTATAAATGATGTAGGAAGTACTGCATCAATAGCAAAATCATTAAATTCACCAGTAATATTAATAATCAATAGTAGGAGTTTGGTTAGAAGTGCAGCAGCAATGACTTTGGGTTTCAAAGCATTAGATTCTAAAATTAATATTCAAGGTGTTATTTTAAATAATGTAAAAAGTCAAAAACATTATTTAAAAACAAAAGAAGCGGTAGAAAAATTATCTAATACTCAAGTACTCGGTGGAATTACTAGAGATTCTTCAATAACTATGGAACAAAGACATTTGGGTTTAATTCCTGCAGTAGAACAGGAAAGAATCAAATCTTTTGTTGATAAATGGGGTGAATTAATAAAAGAAAACATTGATTTAGATTTACTTATTGAAATAATGAAAGATTCTCCAAAATTAGAAGATAATTATGAAGAAATATGGTCAAAGGAAACAACTAAACAGAAAACAAAAATAGGAATTCCTTTTGATGAAGCTTTTAATTTTTATTATCATGAAAATATAGAAGCACTTGAATCTAATAATGCTGAAATAGTTTACTTCAGTCCAATACATGATGATGCAATTCCTGATGTAGATGCATTGTATATGGGTGGAGGTTATCCTGAAATATTTAGCAAAGAATTATCAGATAATAAATCTATGTTAAAATCAATTAAAAAATTTTCAGATGATAATCATCCGATTTATGCAGAATGTGGTGGATTGATGTATTTATCAAAGGATATAAATAATAATGAAATGGTCAATGTATTCCCATATAAATCAATGTTAACTAAAAAAGTTCAAGGTTTAAGTTATACCATAGCAGAAGTTACTCAAAAAAATCCTATACTTGAAGTTGGCACATCTTATCATGGTCATGAATTCCATTATTCCAAAGTTGAATATACTGGAAATAATAAAAATGATTTTGCTTTTAAAATGAAAAGAGGTGTAGGAATAACTGGGGAATATGATGGATTATTAAAAAATAATACATTAGCAAGTTATATACATACCCATACAGCTTGTTTACCAAAATTTGCATATAATTTTACACAATCTGCATATGAAAATAGATAAAAAAATAGAAATTAATTTAAGAAGTGGTGTTAGTGAAATGGTAGTTAAAATTGGAATAGTAAAAATAGGAAATATTGGAACTTCTCCAATAATAGATTTGGTTTTGGATGAACGTGCGGATAGAAATGATGTTGATGTAAGAACAATAGGTGCTGGAGCAAAAATGGGTAAAACGCAAGTAGATGATATTTTGCCTAAAATTAATGCATTTAATCCAGATTTAATGATATTTATCAGTCCAAATCCTAATGCAGAACAACCTAAAAGAGCTAGGGAAATACTCTCCAAAACTGAAATTCCAACAATAATTATAGGTGATGGTCCTGGAGAAAAAGCAATCTATGAAATGACTCAACAACAATTGGGTTATATCCTGATTAGGGCAGATCCTATGATAGGTGCCAGAAGAGAATTTTTAGATGCAACAGAAATGGCATTATTCAATGCATATGTATTAAAAGTACTTTCAATAACAGGTGCATTTAGATTAGTTCAAGAAACAATTGATGATTTAATTAATAAATTAAATAATCATGAAAAAATAAAGTTACCTGAAATAGTTGTAACAGCAGAATTAGCTGCAAGTTATGCAGGTTTCAAAAATCCATATGCTTTAAGTAAAGCATTAGCTGCATATAATATAGCAAGTCATGTATCTGAAGTTGATGTAAGGGCATGTTTTAGAACAAATGAACCTCATATTTACATACCTTTAGTAACTGCAGCTCATGAAATGATGCAAGCAGCAGCAAGACTTGCAGAAGAAGCACGTGAAATAGAAAAATCTAATGACACTGTTTTAAGAACACCTCATAAAAAAGATGGTACTCTCTTACGTAAAACATCGTTAATGGATTATTTCGATTAAAAATATTATAAAAAAATTAAGGGTTATAATTTTCCCTTTGTTGTTAATAATTGGTCATGTGTAATTTTGGCAGCATCGTTTAAAGCACGTGCTAAAGCTTTGAATATTGCTTCGCATATATGATGATCATTTTCACCCTCTGCTTTTATATTAATATTTATAAGAGCATTATTAGCAAAAGATTCGAAGAAATGTTTCACATTTTGTGAATTAATATCTCCTATTTTTTGATATGTGAAATTAGCATTAAAAACTAAATAATTTCTTCCACTAATATCAACAGCTACAGTAGCAAGAGCTTCATCCATAGGTAATATACTATAACCCATTCTATTAATACCTGTTTTATCGTGCAGTGCTTTTTTGAAACATTCACCCAATAATATTCCTACATCTTCAATAGTATGATGGTCGTCAACATCAATATCTCCAATGGCTTCAATATCTAAATCAAAAAAGCCATGTTTACTAAATGATGTAAGCATATGATCAAAAAATTTTAAACCTGTATTTATATTACTTTTTCCTTCACCATCAATATTTAAATATATTTTAATGTCTGTTTCTTTAGTTTTTCTTTCTAATGTAGCTTCTCTTTTTGTCATATTACACACCTTATTTATATATTAGGTTATGTTTTTCTATAAATTTTATTGTTTTGTCAGTATATGGTTTTAGGAATTTAATCTTATTAAAAAATTCTGCAAAGAATAATACGTCTTTTTTAGTTAAAACTCTTAATAATATTAAAACTATTAAATAAACTATAATTCCAATGATTGATCCAATTATTAATCCTATAATAGTTTTTGGAATGAAAATACCTATAAATACTATAGCCAAGTTACTGATTATGATTTGAATAATATTACGCCATGGTATTGATATTTTCGTATGTTTAATAACAAAGTACATTATAACAATCATTAAAATTGCTGTAGTTAGTGTAGTTGCAATACTTGCACCTAATATTCCAATTTCTTTAACAAATAAAGCATTAAATATTATATTGATTAATGTTCCTATAAGAAGGATGTACATTGGAAGTCTAGGTTTTCCGGTTCCTTGTAATATGCTACTACAAATCATGTATATGCTATAAAAACTCATTCCAATTACAAGAATACTTAAAACTCCTGAACTAGGAATATAGGTACTACCAAATAATATTATTAATGTTGGTTTACTAAATATTGCTATAAGTAAACTTAGGGGGAGTACTGTTAGTATACTATAACGTAAACAGTCTACAACATATTCCTCTAGTAGTTGCTGATTTTTTAGTGAATATGCTTCTGCAGTAGCAGGTAACAATACTGTTGAAACAGATAATGAAATTATTAATGGAATACGTGCAATAGGATCTGCTGCATTATAATATCCAACATCTGTAGCTAGCATGAAAACACCAATAACAAGAGTACTAACATCATATATGGCCATTTCGGATAAAGCAGTTATTGCAACCGGTATTGCAAATTTAATTAGCATCCATAATAATTTAAGTTCTTCTCGTGTAGATAAATTCAATGTTTCTGTATTCTTAAATAAAGGATCAATATATTTTTTATATAATATAACTGCAGTTATTGCACTAATAATAAATCCTACAGCAGTACCTAACACAGCACCCATAGCATATAATCCACAATATACGAAAATACAAGCAAAAACAATGATTCCTACTTGTTCTGCAAGTCTATTGTATACTGTATACTCATTTTTATAAAAACCCTGAAAAGCTCCTCTCATAGCTCCAACAATAACACTAAATGGTGTTATAATACTAACTGCTCTGAGTGGCCATACAACAAGGGGTTTGTGGAAAATAGTATTGGCAATAAAGTCTGAAGAAAAAAGTAAAATTATACTTAGTAAAATTGCCATTAAAATCATAAATTTAGTAGCTGTTATAATAATTTGTCTAGTCACTTGTTCTTCATCTTTAGCATTATATTCAGCCACATATTTAGAAATTGCAGGAGGTAATCCTCCAGCAGATAAAATTTGAAAAATCCCTTGAAATGGTAATGTTAAACCATATAATCCATATCCTTCAGGTCCTAACATTCTACTCATAAGTAAACGGTTAATATAACCACCTAAACGGAATAATAAATTACCTATTACTAAAATGAAACTTCCTTTAAGAACTTTATTGGCCATAATTTCACATGATTTTTCTATTTAATTTTTAATCATTTAATTAATAATATTTCTTTTCAATTTCCATTAAAAAAAACCTTTAACATATTAATAAAATGTTTATATTACTTTAATTAAAGTTAAATATATAATATAGTATTTGTATGTATTATACTTAATTTTTTTTAGGTGAACTATAATGGATTATAAAAAAATAGATGTATTTTCGCCAGTTATTTTTGTAGTTCTGGTAATGTTGTATTTGATATTTTCTTATGTTGGATTTCATTATCACCTAAAAGGATTAATTGGAATTCATATTGAAACTATTGGAATAGTCTTTTTAGGACTCATTTTTTATATTTTTGGATTATTAATTACTAAGTACATATTTAAAGACAAGAAACTGACTTTAAATGAAGAAAAAATTAATAAAATATCTTCAGAACGTATTATATTGTCACTTGTAATTTTAGGTATACTTTTTCAAGTAATTAATATGATTTATTTGGGTGGTATTCCATTATTCAGCGGATATTTAAAAGCAAAAGCTGCAACCCGTATCTGGTTAATATCTTATTTAATATTTTTACCTTCAATAAATGTACTACTTGCAAAATATGAGAAAAAATCATATTATGTATTGTTTATAGTGGGTTTAATATTATTTGTATTCACAGGATATCGTACAACAGCTATGGCAATTGTAATAAGTGTTTTAATAACATTATATTATACTAAAAAAATACCATGGAAATATTTAATATTGGCTTTAATAGGAATTTTTGTCTTACTTTTAATAGTGGGCTATGTTGCAGTTCAATCTATAGAATGGCAAACATGGACATTAAGTCCATTACAATTATTATTTTATAGAGCAGGATACACCTTACAAGTGCTAGATAATGCCGTATTTTTACAAGGAAGTACTCATGGACAATTAATTTACAATACATTGATGGGTTTTTTTAAGTCTACAGATCCCCGAGTAATTGTTGGTTCAACAACATTAGGTTATGCTCATTCAACAACTTCAACAATATTTGGACCAGCATTACTTGATTTTGGATTATATGCTATGTTAATTCAAATGGTTATACTTGGATTTTTATTAGAACTCATATATAAAATTAAAAAAACATTTGGGAACATATTTATAGCATTATATGCTATTTTATTAGCTCATGTTATTATATGGATAGAAACAGGACCAACAGATTTAGTAATTTTACTATTTTTTGTAATTACTATATTAGTCATGTTGTATTCTGTAAAAACAACTAAGGAGGATGAATAATGAATTTAGCAATAGTGGCTGAAACAGCACCTGCAAAAACTTTAATTCCTGTTATTGAAAAAGTTGATGCAGATATTTTATCATTAACTCATAGTGATATTGCAATGGATTTACTTCGTCCTTATAGTAATGAAATTTTCCCTATTGGCGAAAGTAGGGGTAGAAATAGTGCTAAAAGAAGTAATTTAACAATAGGACGTCTTGTACTTCAAGATGCTTATAGGACATATAAATTTCTAAAAAATAGGAATATTGACTTGGTATTGACTTGTGGTAATGCTGGTGATGTAAGAAAAGGAATAATGGCTGCAAAAAAATTAAATATTCCTAAATTACATATGGAACAAGATGTGTATAATCCTATTGAAATGATAGCTTATGCTGATGTAATAACAGTACCCAATAGAGATGCTAAGAAAAAATTAAGAAAAATGTATGATATTACTAATACTGTTAATATTAAAGGTTATCCTCAAGCAGAATATGTGGGTAGAGTTCCTTTAAAAGATCCTAATAATATTTATGAACATTATGGAACAGATGATTTTTATATACTCTTTTTAGGTGGAGATACAAGATCAGAAGATATTCCTAATATTATTCATCAAGTTGAAAAATTAGATAAAATAATTTTTATTGTACCTTATAGATTTGATGTTAAATATGTTTCACAGTTTATAACCAAACCCCACGTATACTTAATAGAGGGGAATGTTGATTTAATAAGTTTAATGAATGCATCTAAAGGAATTTTTTATTGTGCTGGAATGGGAGTTACAATAGAAGCAGGAGCATTATCTGTACCTGCAGTAAAATTATTGGGATTTCATACACAACATGCTAGTAATGATTTGGCTAAAAATTTGGGTATACAGGTTGTCAGTGCTTATGATATATCAGAAGCAGTAAATAATATGAGGGCTCCAAGAGGTAAGCTTTTAATAAAAAATGGAATAAAAGCTAGTGGTAAGGTAGCAGAATTAACAAGAGATATGAAGTTATTTGAAACTGGATGTGGCGGAACAAGTAGTCTTAGAAAAATATGGAATCAGAGAAAAAAATATCGATGATTCTATTTATTCTTTTTAGGTGTAAAACCAATAATTGCTATAATATATTTTTTATTAGGTATTTTAAAGCAATTTTTTATATAATCCACTGATTCTATTGAAGGTAATCCCACAGTAACGCTTGAAAAATATTCTTTTAAATTGACTGAAGTTATTAATTCAATTTTAGCACTAGAAAGTTCAAAATATTCCTTTTCTCCAAGTTCTCTTATAGGATTTGTAAATTTTACAAAATTATCAGATAAGAAACGTACATCATCTCGTTGACGTAATTCTGCTAAAATTTCTTCATCATTTATTTCTTCACCTACTATTTGTCCACGTTCGGTTTTTAAAGTAAGGTTAGCATTATTTTCTGAAAAATATTTTTCATCATAACTTTTTCTGACAATAATCATTTGTTCAGCTTCATTAAATGCTTGATGTACTCCTTTATTAATAAATGGAACAACTTCCTTTGATCGTTTCATCTCGAATTGTAATACCTTCTTTTTTATTTCATTAGGTAACATTTCAGCAATAATGATTTTTTCATCTTCTCTTATCAAATTAATAAAACTATAATCAGACATTTTAGATTCCTTATTTAGATAATTGTTGTATTGTGTAGAATATAATTATATTATTTTATTTTTTTAATAAAGTTGATTTTTATCATATATCATTTTTTTTTTCTTTTTCAACTAATATCAATGCTTCTTTAATGACTTGATCCATATTCATGTATTTGTAAAGACCAAGTCTTCCACCAAATAATATTTTATCCTCTTTTTCTGCTAATCTTTGATATTTTTCATACACTTCTGTATTATTTTTATCATTAATCGGATAATAAGCTTCCATTCCTTTTTTCCATGTAATAGGATATTCTCTGGTTATAATAGTCTTATCACTAACAGAATTTTCAAAATGTTTATGTTCTATAATTCTTGTGTAAGGAATTGCTGATTCAGTATAATTAATAACTGCATTTCCTTGATAGTTATCGATATTTTTTGTTTCTGTTTCGAAGTTCAATCCACGATATTCCAAAGAACCATAACAGTAATCATAATATTGATCAATCATTCCAGTAAATAATATTTTATCTGCAATTGAATCCCATTTATCTTTGTATTCAAAATAATCAGAATTTAATTTAACTTCAATACCATCTAACAATTTTTCAATAATTTGAGTATATCCTCCCATCGGAATACCCTGGTATAAATCATTAAAATAATTATTGTCAAAGGTTAATCTCACAGGTAATCTTTTTATAATAAATGGTGGTAATTGTGTACAAGGTCTTCCCCATTGTTTTTCAGTATATCCTTTAATTAATATTTCATAAATTGTTTTTCCAACCAAAGCAATAGCTTGTTGTTCTAAATTTTTTGGTGTAGTTATATTGGCTAATTTTTTTTCTTCTTCTATTTTAGCTTTAGCTTCAGCAGGTGTTTTAACTTTCCAAATTTGATAAAAAGTGTTCATATTAAAAGGTAAATTGTATAAATTTCCTTTATAATTAGCCAGTGGAGAATTTGTAAATCTATTAAAATCAGCAAATTGATTGATATATTCCCAAATTTGAGTATCAGAAGTATGAAAAATGTGTGCACCATATTTATGTACATTTATATTTTCAATATTTTCAGTATAAATATTGCCACCAACATGGTTCCTTTTTTCAATAACTAAACATTTTTTGCCTATTTTATTCATTTCATAAGCAAATACTGAACCAAATAATCCTGAACCTACTATTAAATAATCATATTTCATATTTTTCACATAGATAATTAGTTAAATATGATTCTATATTTTTTTAAAAATAAAGTTATTGCTAATTTGTTGGGAAGAAACAAAAAAATATCTTCTATAATATGTGAAAATCACATATATTCAAAATGAATATTCTAAAAATTGTGTAAAAAAAAGTTTCATCAAAAGATGTGTATCTTTTGATTTAATATGGTTTTATAATCCGTATTTGATTTTAGCGATTATAGATATGTCTGATGATTTAACAGTTTTTCTTCCAGCATGATTTGCTGCTTTAATTGCATCTTCTGCAATTTCTAATCCAATTTCTTCAAGAACATTAGTTAATTCTACTTTTGCATCATCACTAATTCTTTCAGCACCGGCAATTTTTATTAATCTGCCGACTGGGGCTACTGGTATTTCACTCATTTTTTCACCTCCTTTATATTACTTTTTTTAAAATATTATATTTAAACTTATCTTAAACACTTTATTTTTTTATATTATTCATTGTTTGTTATTTGTTATAACTCTTTTATTTTTTTCATGGTTATATTTTAATTTCATCTTTAATTATGATTTATTTTTCAATTTATAGTCTTTTAAAAGCTTTTTTATTGCTTAATATTTTTTATTTTTTTGAATGCTATTATTGAGAATGCTTTTTTTAGGATATCCTAAATTTATAATTAAAATTATTAAAAATAAAGTATTATTATTAAAAAAGTCCATATTTATTTATTAAAACATATTTTAAAATAAAATAAAATAAATTTTAAAGAAAAAAAGAGGGGGTGAAACTATAATGCTATTGGACCATTATTAGGGTCATCACCATAAAGAATATCACAAATTTCATATAATTGGTCTATACCTCTTACTTCATGTGATTGTAATGGTATTTGTGCAATAATTTGATCTTCAAATAAGTTACTAATTGCAACTAAACGTCTCTGTTGATTTTCATAACGTGATTTACAGAATTCACAGTGTTCTGTATTTGGTTGGACTTTATTAACAATAATTCCATCTGTTGATATATTTGATTTGTGTAAGGCTTCCATAGCTCTACTTGATTCATAAATGGACATTTCTTCAGGTATAAGTACAGTTTTAAATGAAGTTCGTTTAGGATCTGTTAGTACTTTTCTTGCTTCCATTATCTGTTTTTTAGTTTCTTCCATTTCTGCCATACCTTCATAATTTTCTTCTTCTGAACCCATAAATGGAATTATATTTTTAAGTTTTTGTGCAGCTTCACCTAAGGTTTTTCTAGTTTTTATTATTTTACCCATCCATGAATCCATCATTTCAGGGAATGATAATAAACGGAGGGTATGTCCTGTTGGAGCTGTATCAAATATTATAACATCATATTCATCAGTAGTCATGTATTGCATAAATTTATCAAAAGCTGCTACTTCATCAATACCTGGAGAAGAACTCATCATATCCATTTGATCAGAAAACATTCCTAAAGCATCATTATATTGTTGTTGTTTTTCCATTTTTTCTTTATATTCATCCATAGCTCTATCAGGATCAATTTCTATAGCTTCTAAATTTTGAGTAATAGGTGTTGCAACGTGTTTAATTAATCTATTAAAGGAATCAGCTAATGAGTGTGCTGGATCTGTAGAAATAATTAATGTTTTTTTACCCATTTTAGCACACCATAATGCCGTTGCAGCGGATACTGTTGTTTTACCAACTCCTCCTTTTCCTCCAACAAATATAAATGTGGTCTTTGTTTTGTTAAATGTTACTAATTCTGTAAATGCCATATTTTTTCTCCTAATTTATCAATATTATTTTTTTAAGATAATCCTAATATATATCATTATTTATATTAATCAATTTAATTCTATTTTTTTCATCAAATATAATAAAAATAAAATAAATATTATCTATTAAGTAAGATTTTATTAGGTGTATAATTATGATAAAATTACCTGATTTTAACACAGAAGAGTTTATAGATAGGGCTTGTGAGTTTATATCAGAAAAAGTCGAATCTTCAAATTCAGATGGTGTTGTTATAGGATTAAGTGGTGGAATAGATTCAGCTGTTGTGGCAAGTTTAGCTGTTAGGGCATTAGGTCCTGATAAAGTTAAAGCTTATATCCTTCCTTCTTTAACAACTGCAGATCAAGATATTTTTGATGCTGATTTATTAAAGTCCGAATTGGGTATTGAGTCTACAATAGTAAATATAACAGATATTCATGAAACAATATTAAAAGCGTGTTATAATTCTGATTTACCCAGAGAATATCAACGTAATGCCGAATCTAATTTAAAACCAAGGATTAGGATGTCCATATTATATTACTATGCAGCTATCCATAATTACTTAGTTATAGGCACAGGTAATAGAACAGAATTATTATTAGGATATTTCACTAAATATGGTGATGGGGGTGCTGATTTAGAACCTATTGCTGATTTATTTAAAGAAGATGTGAAAAATTTAGCTAGAACATTAAATATTCCTGATTCAATTATTAAAAAGGCTCCAACTGCTGGTTTATGGCCTGGTCAAACTGATGAGGATGAGTTGGGCATGACTTATCCAATATTGGACAGGCTTCTGTATTTGTACTTTGATGAAGAATATGAAGTAGATTACGTATGTCAATTATTAGAACTTCCTTCAAATGAAGTGGAACGTATAATAAAAATGGTTTATGCTGCAGATCATAAGAGAAATATGCCTGAAATTTTAAGTAAATATGAACCTGTTGATTATGATAATGAAACTTATTCCGTCTATGTAGATGATTATTAAGTTTTTTTCTTTTTACTTTTTTTATGATTTTATCAAAAAGTGTGTTGTTTAAAATAGAGAATACTTCTTGATGAAATGTATTATTCATTTTATAAAATTGTTTATTTCTTTTTTTTTACTAAAATTAATATTTTAAGAAATACAAATATAATTATTATTAATAAACGTTCTTAATAATTATAATTTTTATACAACTTTATTTTATTTTAAAAAGGAGTTTACTATATGGTAACTGAATTAGAAAAGAAATGGCAGAAACGATGGGAAGATGCAAAATTATTTGAATCTAATCCTGATGATAGGAAAAAAATGTATTTGACTGTTGCATTTCCATATCCTAGTGGTTCAATGCACGTAGGTCATGGAAGAACATATACTGTACCGGATGTATATGCAAGATTTAAAAGAATGCAAGGATTCAATGTTTTATTCCCTATGGCATGGCACGTAACTGGTGCACCAGTAATAGGGATTGCAAAACGAATTGAAAGAAAAGATCCTTGGACATTAGATATTTATCAAAATGTTCATCAAGTTCCTGAAGATGAATTAGAGAAATTTACGGATCCACAATATATTGTAAAATATTTTAGTACAGAATATCATGAAGACATGGCAAATATGGGATATTCTATTGATTGGAGAAGAGAGTTTAGAACAATTGATCCACATTACCAGCAATTTGTCAGATGGCAATTTAGACACTTAAAAGATAAAAATCTTGTTCATACTGGTTCTCATCCAGTCAAATATTGTCCGGATGATGATAATCCTGTAGGGGATCATGACCTTTTAGAAGGAGAAGGTGTTGGAATAAATGAGATGACTTTAATTAAGTTTCCTTATGAAGATTCTTATTTAGTAGCAGCCACATTCCGACCAGAAACATTGTATGGTGCAACAAACTTTTGGTTAAATCCTGATGAGGAATATGTGAAAGTCAAATATAATGGTGAACAATGGATTATAAGTAAAGTATCCTACTCCAATATTGTATATCAAAAAGAATCAATGGAGATAATTGGTGAAGTCAATCCTCAAGAATTAATAGGTAAATCTGTTAAAAATCCATTAAATGGTAAACCATTACCTATATTCCCTGCTGCTTTTGTAGATCCAGATTATGCTACAGGAGTAGTATTTTCAGAACCATCTGATGCACCAGCAGATTATATTGCAATACAAGACTTGAAAAAAGATAAAGAAAGTATAGAAAAATATAATTTACAAGATGCTCTTGATAATTTAGAAATGATTAGTATAGTAAAACTTAAAGGGTATTCTGAATTCCCTGCTGTAGATTTCATTAAACAGTATAATGTAACGAGCCAAGATGATCCAAAAGTAAAAGAAGCAACTCAGGACATCTATAAAAAAGAACATAATAAAGGGATAATGACAGCAAATACGGGTGAATTTGAAGGTAAATCAGTTTCTGAAACGAAAGAGTTAGTTATTGAAAAGTTAATTAATGAAGGTATTGCAGAAAAATTATATGAATTTGCTGAAAAACCAGTTATTTGTAGATGTGGTGCAAAATGTGTTGTCAAAGAATTACATGATCAATGGTTTATAAAATATTCTGATGAACAATGGACAAAAGATACTTATGACTGTTTAGATCAATTAGAAGTTGTTCCAAAAGAAGTCAAATCCAACTTTGAATACTATCTTGATTGGTTAGAAGATTGGGCATGTTCTAGAAGGTTAGGATTAGGTACACATTTACCTTGGGATAAAAAATGGTTAATAGAGCCTTTATCAGATTCAACAATATACATGGCTTATTATGCAATAGCTAAATATATGAAAGATATAAATCCTGAAGATTTAAATGATGCTTTCTTTAATAAAGTATTCCTTAATATTGATGGAGCAAATGATGGTTCTATAAATAAAATTGATTCTGAATTAACTGAAACTATACAAAAAGAATTCAGTTATTGGTATCCATTAGATTGGAGATTATCTGCAAAAGATTTAGTTGGAAACCATTTATCTTTCCACATGTTCCATCATGCAGCAATATTCCCAAAAGAATCATGGCCTAAAGGTATAACAGTATTTGGTATGGGCTTACTAGAAGGACAAAAAATGTCTTCATCTAAAGGTAATATTATCCTTTTAAGAGATGCAATTAATAAATATGGGGCTGATGTGGTAAGATTATTCTTAATGTCATCAGCAGAACCATGGCAGGATTTTGATTGGAGAGAAACTGAGGTAAATGGTATTCAAAGAAGATTAGAATCTATACAACAATTCCCTGATAAAATTGAATCTATGATTGGTGAAACTCCTAAATTAAGTTTGGAAAATGAGATTCCTTCAGTTGAAAAGCCAATTAATAAATGGATTATTAGTCAAATCAATAATAAAATAGAAGTTGAAACAGAAGCATTAGATGGATTCCAAACAAGAAAAGCTTTACAAGCAAGTTTATTCTTATTTAGAAAAGATGTTGATCATTACTTTAATAGAATAACAGATATTGGTGATGAAGAAAAAGCAACTTTAACTTATATACTCAATACATGGATAAGATTGCTTTCACCATTTATACCATATACTACTGAGGAAATATGGGATAAATATAATGATGATGACATTTTCATATCTTCAGTTGCTTGGCCAACAGTAGATGATTCTGTAATAGATTCAAAAATTGAAAAGTCTGAAGAAATAATTCAAGATTTAGCTAAAGATATTAAGGAAATTATCAGCATCACAAAATCAAATCCAGAAACAGTACATATTTATACTTCTCCTGATTGGAAATATGCTGTATATGATATAGCTCAAGAAGTAGGTAAGCCAAATGTTGGTGAAATAATTAAAAGGTCTATGGCTGCTAATTTATATGATAACAAGAAGGAATTATCTAAATTTGCAACTAAAGCTGGTAAATCTTTTAATAAAATAAATTATGTTGGTAAAATAGATGAAGTATCTATTATTTCAGATGCAATAAATTATTTAGAACAAGTAATAGGTGCAAAAATCAAAGTTTATGATGAACCTACTTATGATCCTCAGAACAAAGCACATAATGCTTCACCTTACAAGCCAGCAATATTCTTAGAATAAATTTATTTTTATTCTACTTTTTTTTATGGAAAAATATATTATTGATAAGTAATAAACTATAATTGTATTATAACATTTTTTTTAATATGCCCTGGTAGTGTAGTCTGGATATCACGAGGGACTGCGGATCCCTTTACTTGGGTTCAAATCCCAGTCAGGGCATTATATTTATTATTAATTTTAATAAATCTTATTTTCAAAATCTTTAACTAAAGTTATATTTAAAACTAATTTTCTTGTATATATTTATATAATATGATAGAATAATTAATTATAGAATGATTTATGTATGTGATTAGATGACAAAAATAGGAATATTAGAATCATTGGGTTCATTAACTTTATACGAACATTTTGGACATTTACCAACTGACTTAGTTAAATCTGATGGAACATTGGAGGATGGTAAAAAAGCACATGAAGAATTGGATGCTTTAATAATTCCTGGAGGAACTCAAGTAGAGTCTGAGAGTTTAACACCAGAAGCTGCAGAAGAAATAAGATTAATCAATGATAATGATGGTTTAATTTTTGGTATGTGTGCTGGTTTTCAATTATTGGGTAAACAAGTTAATGTGGGACGTAATTCTCCAGTACCTATCATAAGAAAAGGTTTAGGTTTACTTGATGTTTCTTTTGAACCATTAATTAATACTAATCGTGTTGAAGCAGATATTGTTGATGATTCTACTGTATTCACAAAAGAACTAAAAGATACTAAAGTAACAGGTTTTCATTGTCATACCTATGGTAAAATAGAATCAAATGATAAAAATGTTATTTATTCAAATATTCAGAGGTCTAACTATAAATATAAACCTGAAAGGGTTTTGTCTGGTGTAGCCAATAAAAAAGGTAATATATTAGGTACAACACTTCATGGTTTATTAGATAATAATATATCTGTAGTTAATAATATTCTTGAATATCTTGATGCTGTTGAAGAATATGAGGATATTCAACAAAGAAATAAAGTATTACATGATAAAATTTTCAAAGAAATTGGTGTTGAAACTAATAATATTGCACCGTTGAATCAAAGTCATCCTGATGTTCCACCTATGATAATGTTAATGGGAACAGGTTCAGAATCTGGAAAAACATTTTTGGCAAGTGGAATTGTAGGTGCGTTACGTGAAAAAGGAATACATACTTATGTTATAAAAGTAGGGCCGGATATAAGGGATTTATCTCCGTCATTATATGTAAACAGGGAAAAATTACATGAATATGCTTCAATTAAAATCAGTAATATTGGATTTACTCCACTTGAAGAAGTAATTGAACAAGTAAAAGGTAAAGGCTATGATCTTGTTCTTGTAGAGGGCGTTATGAGTGCTGTTACTGGTTTACTCAATAAAAAAACTCCTTATTCTACTGCTGAAATTGCTTATGCTGGTAATATTCCTGTTATAATGGTTTCTAGTGTAAGTAAGGGTGGTATTGAAACATCTGCTATAGATATTCAAGCTCATATTGACTTATTAAATAAAATGGATATTCAAACTAAGGGAGTTATTTTAAATAGGACTTATGATCCTGAAATAGTTAAGGAAGTATCTGAATTCATATCTAAAAAATCAGGAATTTCAAAAGATAATATTTGGAGTATTAGTAAAGCTAAAGTTGAAAATAAGGGTCGGGTACCTGAAGATTATTTACAATTAGAAAATTTTACAAAAGGGGCTATGGATGTAGTTAAAAAGGATTTGCCGGTTGAAAAATTTTTAGAATTAGCACAAGTTCCTCAATTTAGAGGTTATTTATCTTATGAGCAAATATGTGATTTGTATAAAAAATAATTAATTATATTAAAAAAAGGTAAAAGAATTTAATTCTTTTTAAATTCTTTATATTCTTTTATAATTTCGTCTCCACTAATGAAAACATGATTATTTTCTTTTGCGTATTTTTCTGTTTCTGATTTTGGCATTGCTTTACCATCATCACCAATCATTTCACAACAAATACCTACAGGTTCTAAACCAGCCATTTCTAGTAAAGCTATTGTAAGTTCTGTATGTCCTTCTCTGGTTAAAATTGCATCTTTTTCTGCTCTGAGTAAAGTAACATGTCCTGGAGCTCTGAAATATTTACCAAATTCTGAATGTTTTCCTTCTTTACATAATAATGCTAATTCACGTTCTGTTTTAGCTCTATCATCATCAGGAATTCCCGTATAAGTATCTCTATGATTAATAGTTATACTGAATGCTGATTTGGCATCATAAGGTATATCATCAGGGTATAATTCTTTTAATACAGGATATTTGGTGTTAGCTTCTTTTAAAATATCTACCATAAATGGTAAACCTAATTTATCACAGTTTTCACTTGATATAGGCATACATACTAATCCACCTGCATGTTTGCGTATAGTGGTCATATGTTCTGTAGTCATAAATTCTGCAGCAACAATCATGTCAGTTTCACTTTCACGGTCATCGCTGTCATAAACTAAAATAATTTCTCCATTTTTTAATGCTTTTATTGCTTCATCTATCATATAATAACCTTGATTTGTTTTTATATTTGAAGTTAAAATATAGTTATTTAATATCTTCTTTAATAGATTCTAATTTTTTTTCTAGTGAGCTTTGTTTAATAATCATACTTAATACGTTAGATAAATGTAACATATTGTCTACAACTATAATTTTTTTAGCTTGTAAAAGTGAATAGATTGTTTTTATATCAGATAGGGGTATGCTGAATATATTTCCATCAGTAGTTTCCCAAGTAGTTTCATATTTAATATCTTGATTTTGATTTTTGAATAATTTAACTTCTTGAGGATAGGCATTGATTATGATTTCGTCTGTCTGCTCAATAGGTTCGGTAATTTTTTCTTGTTTAATTGTACTTATTTCAATTCTTTTTTCACTTGGTATGATTTTCAGATATTGATTGTCGCCAATTTTTCTTATCATTGATTTATCAACTTGTGTATCAGAGATAAGTTCGTATTCATTTTCCATGAAATCTCTCCTAGAAACATTGTTAACTTATTATATCAATTTAATTTTTATTATCAAATATCGTTTAAAATTTAATTTATACTATATTTCTTTTTTATCTATAATAATTTTTATGATATTTTTTTTGATTTTGTTTATTTATCTATTTTAATAATTACCTGATCTCCATCAACAAGACTAAAACGGTCTCTTAATTTTTCATCACTAATAAATTCAAGAGTATCTGTTTTATATATAGTTTTAACAGGGAATAAAATAGCTCCTTTTTTATTAATATTGATATTTTCGGGTTGTAAAACAGCATCTAAAAAGAACACATCTCCGAACTTCTCATCACCTTCTATTTTTTTAAGATAAGGTTTTAATTCATTTTCAATGTCTAATGTAACATTATTCTTTAGTTTAATATTTAATGTACCTGTGTATGGAATAAATCCTAATTTCTCCGAATACTGTTTTTTATAAACATCTTTATTCATAAAGTTGCTTGCTTTGTTCATTCCTGAGGATACAGTACCTTTTATTGAAAACATATATTGACTTCCTTTTAAGAAATATATAATTTAATTACTTGAATTATTTTAATAAATTTTTATTCTAATATAATTTTATCTATTTTAATAAACATAAATAATATTAATTACTAACTTAAATTTTACAATATTTTTAATATTATATTTTATAATGGAGGAAAGATTATAGATGAAAATCAGAATAGCAGTACCATCTAAAGGAAGGATAAGTGGGCCTGCAGTTAATTTACTAGAAAAAGCAGGAATTGGACTTAAAGATAATTCTAGCCGTAAACTTTTTTCCGATACATTTGATCCGGATATTAGTGTGATGTTTACAAGAGCTTCAGATATACCTGAATACGTTGCTGATGGAGCTGCAGATATTGGTATTACCGGTTATGATTTAATTAAAGAAAAAAAAGTTGATGTAACACAATTAGATGATTTGAATTTTGGAAAAACACGTTTGGTTGTAGCAGCTCCTGAAAATTCATCTTTTAAAACAATTGATGATTTAAGTAATGTTAAGACAGTTGCAACAGAATTTCCTAATTTAACTCAAGATTATTTCAATAATTTAGGTTTAAATCCGAAAGTATTATCGCTAAGTGGGGCAACAGAAGTAGCACCATTAATAGGTGTGGCTGATGTAATATCTGATCTTACTAGTACGGGTACTACTTTAATGATGAATCATTTACATGAAATTGATACTATTTTAGAAAGTTCTGTAGTATTGATTGCTAATAATGATAGTTACCATAATAAATATGATAAAATCGAAGAAATTAAAATGGGTATACTTGGGGTTTTACAGGCTGAAGGACAAAAATTAATAATGGCAAATGCTCATAAAAAAGATCTTGATAAAATAATTGATGTCATGCCGGGTTTGAATGGACCTACCATTTCTGAAATATATGGTAAAGATGATATGGTCGCAGTTAACTCTGTAATTAATGAAACTCAGGTCTTTAAAACTATAAATAAATTAAGAAAAATAGGTGCAATGAATATTTTAGTATTACCAATTGAAAGAATACTTGAATAAACAATGATAATTATGAAATATATCACTTATAAAACTTAAAAAAATATTGTTAAATAAGTTAAAACGAGGTTATTTTATGAATAAAAGGGAATATAAATGTGATGTTTTAGTCATTGGTTCTGGAGGTGCTGGTTGTAAATGTGGTATTGTGGCTAGTCATAATGGAGCTGATGTAATTATTGTTTCTAAAGGATTAACTTTCAAATCTGGATGTACTATGCTTGCAGAAGGAGGATATAATGCAGTATTTGGTTACGTTGATGAAGAAGATTCTTTACAACTACACATTCAGGATACACTAAAAGGTGGAGCATTTTTAAATGATCTTGATTTAGTATATAAATTAGTAAATGAATCTCCAAAACAACTAATAGAACTTGAAAGTTATGGTTCTCTATTTGATAGGCAGGATGATGGAAGATTAAATCAAAGACCTTTTGGAGGACAATCTTATCGTAGAACTTGTTTTAAAGGTGATCAAACGGGCCATGAAATGATGATAGGTTTAAGACAAGAAGTAATTAGAGAAAATATAACAACTCATGAAGAAGTCATGATTACCAAGTTACTATTCAATAAAGAACATACAAAAATAGTAGGTGCTATGGGAATATCTCTCAAAGATAGTGCAATAATAATCTACAATTCAAAAACTACTGTCATGGCCTCAGGAGGTAGTGGATGGTTATATCCAGTCACTTCCAATGCATTACAAAAAACGGGTGATGGAACTGTAATGGCATACAATGCTGGTGTGGATATAATGGATATGGAAATGGTACAATTCCATCCAACAGGTATGTTATATCCTAAATCCAGACGAGGTGTTCTAATAACAGAGGCAGTTCGTGGTGAAGGAGGATATTTAATAAATAAAAACAATGAACGTTTCATGATTAATTATGATCCTAGACAAGAGCTTGCTACAAGAGATATAGTGGCTAGATCTATTTATACTGAGATTCAGGAAGGTAGAGGAACTGAGCATGGTGGTGTTTATTTATCTGTAACTCATTTACCTGATGAACAGGTACAAACTAAACTTCATACAATGGTTCAACAGTTTAAAGATATTGGAATAGATATCACTAAAGAACCTATGGAAGTAGCTCCTACAGCTCATCATATGATGGGTGGAATTAAAATAAATAAAAACTGTGAAACTAATATTGAAAATTTCTATGCTGCTGGAGAAGCAACATCTGGAGTTCATGGTGCAAATAGATTGGGTGGTAATGCACTTGCAGATACACAAGTATTTGGAAATGCTGCAGGTATTCAAGCATCACATCAAGTTAAAAAAATCGAGCTTGAAGAAATTGATTCAACAGAAGTAAACTCTGAAATAGAAAGAATTGAAAATGTATGGTCTAAAGGTGCATATAAACCTGAAGAATTAAAACAAGCTATCCAAGAAGTCATGTGGAAATATGTGGCTATTGTAAGAAATGAAACAGGTTTAAAACAAGCTCTAAATGAATTGAATGATATTGAAGAAAAATCCAAAGATATGGATGTACCAGAATTCAATGAGTATAATGAACCATTAAAAGTTGCTTTAGAAGTAATTAACATGATTCAATTGGCTAAATTAATCATCAAATCAGCTTTACTTAGAAAAGAAAGTAGAGGTGCTCATTATCGTAGTGATTATCCAGAATTAAATGATGAAGAATATCTTAAAAGTTTTGTTTTAAATAAAAATGAGGATGTTAAAACCATAAAAAGAGGATTATTTTAGTGAAAAGAAAATAGGAATGTTATTAATATAATAACATTTTTTTCTATTCAATTTTTACTAAAAGCGTATTTTTTTTATTTTAATTATTTTCTAATGCACTCATTGTGCGTAATATTTTGTGGTCTTCTTGAGGTTTTGCTTGTAATTGTAATCCAACTGGAATATCATTTACAAATCCAGAATTCATACTACTTGCAGGAATACCTGTAATGTTAGCAATTACAGTTAATACATCATAAGCATACATATCCATTGGTTCAATAGTTTCACCAATTTTATGAGGTAATTTTGGTACTGTAGGACCAGCTATCACATCAACACCATTTAATAATTCATTGAAATCATTACGTATAAGTGATCTTGCTTGCAATGCTTTTTTATAATATTTACCACTAAATTCTTTTTGACTAATGTATGAACCAATTTGTATTCTACGAGCTACTTCAGGTCCACAAACTTCTTCTATTCTTTCCCCATATTTACGACCATCATATTTTCTTGTGGCAGAGAAGAATTCAACATAATTAATTAAGTAATATGTAGGAAGTCCAAGATCAATGTCATCAAAGGTTAATTCTGTAATTTCTGCACCTAATGATGATAATTTATCTATAGAATTATTTATCTGTGAAACTATTTTATCATCACTCACATCCATAAATTCTTTTACAACTCCTACTTTTGTATTTTCAAGTGAATCTGTATTGATATCATCAACAAAATCATCCGGTTTTCCTTCGAAAGTTGTAGTATCTGTAGGGTCATAACCTGTTATAGTATCAAGCATTAATGCTATACCTGATGTATCTTTAGCAAAAGGTCCTATTTGATCTAAGCTCATTGAAAGATCAAGTAAACCTTGTCTTGAAACATTACCATATGTTGGTTTAAAACCCATAACTCCACAATGTGATGCAGGATTTCTTATTGATCCCCCAGTATCTGATCCTAAAGATATATCACACATATCTGCTGCAATAGCTGCTGCTGAACCTCCACTTGAACCTCCTGGAATATGTCCTGGCGCACTTGGGTTATCTGTAGGACCATACATTGAAGTTTCTGTTGAACTTCCTGCTGCAAATTCATCCATATTGGTAAGTCCAATAATAACTCCATCCTCTTCTATAACTCTGTTAACAACAGTAGCATTATAACTTCCAATATACTCTTTTAATGTAGGTGAAGCAGCTGAAACTATGTAATCTTCTATATTCATATTACATTTTACACCGATAACTAGTCCAGCTAGTTTCCCGGTTTTTTCACCATTTTTGATTTTTTCATCAACTTTCTCTGCAAATTTTTGTGCTCTAGGATAATCAATTTCTACAAAAGCATTTATACTATCATTATTTTCTTTAATAACTTCGTACATCTGCTCAAGATTTTCTGTTGCTGTTAATTCTTGTTGTTTTATTGCATTAACTTTATCTATTACTTTCATGTATTCACCTTTAGTAAATTCTTGAATTGCCATAATTAAATTATGTTGTATTATATATATTTCTGAATTTGGAAATTAATATAATTAATTAAATTTTTCTAATATGAAAATGTTTTTGTCAAAGGGCATTTTTTATTAATCAATCAATTTTCTTTTACTTATTTTAGTTTTTTTACATTGTTATATCTGCTTATTATTGAATAGTTATAAGTATTAAAAAATATATAAATTAGTTTAACAAGATTGTGCTTGAGCATAATCAATATATTACATGTAAATAAATAGTCTTATACTCACATTAACTATTTTGTAACATTTAATGTGCATAATTCTTTATTTTCTAGTACAACCTTGTTAGAAATATTTAGTTATAATTATTGATTTTATTATGAAAACATTTAAATTAAACAATTTCAATATCTATTAACATTAAATAATATTTGAGTTTTATAAAATCAATTTTTAAAAACTTTAATAAAAAAAATATATTATGAACAAAAGGTGAAGACATGGATCTTGTAGAAAATTTAAACGCAGCATTAAGCGGAGAAGAAGTAGAAAAAACACCTGCAGTAAGTGTAACTGCAGCAGCAGTTGTAGAAGCAATGCCTGAAGCAGGCGTATCCTGGCCAACTGCACACCAAGATGCAGAACAAATGGCAAAATTAGGTATATCCTTACATGAACAAGCAGGATTAGAATGTGCTAGAGTACCTTTCGATTTAACAGCAGAAGCAGAAGCATTTGGATGTGCAGTCGATTTAGGTGACATGGAAGCAACTCCAACACTCAAATCAAACTTCCCTGGAGAAATAGATGACATAGAAGTTCCTGATGACTTTGCAAATCAAGGAAGATTACCTATAATTTTAGAATCTATTGAAATCTTAAAAAATGAACACCCTGAAGTACCTGTAATTGTAGGTATGGCTGGTCCATTCACATTAGCTGGTCACTTAGTAGGTGTAGAAGATTTAGTAAAAATGTTAAAAACTGATAGTTTCACAGTAGAAGATGTAATGGACATAACATTAGAAGCACAAATTGAATTAGTAGAAGCATTTAATGATGTAGGACCTGATGTAATTTGTGTAGCAGACCCAACATCATCTCCAGAATTATTAGACCCTAACGACTTTACTGAATTTGCACAACCTTCATTAGAAGATTTAGCAGCAGAAATGGAACCAAAAAGTATTATCCACATTTGTGGTAACACAACACCTATCCTTGAAGGAATGTTAGACTCTGGTTTCAGCGGAGCTTCAGTAGAAGAAGCAGTTGATATGAGTGAAGCTCAACAATTAAGAGCAGATGAAGGTTTCGAAACAGTAATGGTTGGTAATATTTCAACAAGCCAAACTTTATTCAGTAAACCTGTAGAAGAAGTACATGCTGAAGTAACTGCAGCATTAGAAAAAGGAGTAGATGTTTTAGCACCAAGTTGTGGTATTGCACCTAAATCTCCTGTACAAAACATCAAAGCATTTGTTGAAGCAAGAGATGCATTCTACGAATAAATATAATTATTTATTCTTTTTTATTCTTTTTTTTTAAAAATTTATTTTACAAAATATAATTTACATAGTCTATTTTTAATGTCATTAGATAATTGATATTGGGTATTATTTTAAAGGATTAATTTTATTTAATGAGTTCATTGTTCATGTGTTATGATGTGTTAAGATTATACTCAAATTTTTAGTTATTTTTTATTTTAATATTTCTAAATAAACTCTTATTATGGTGATTTAAGTCATCTGTGAACTATTAATTAAATTTTAATATTTTATAAACTTTTATTTAATTATCAGGCTATTTTAAACTATTTTTTTAATCAAAGTATTTTATTTTATTCTTATTCTAATTCTATTAATAATCTTTATTTTAAGTATATAAAAAGTATTATTAATTATTTAACTATTTATTCGAATATAAAAGGATAAATTTAAATTAAACTGTTTATAGTTACTTTATTTTCTATAATTTTACTTATAAAATTGTATTTTCAACAAAACTTTATTACTTTTCAAGTATTTGATGGGTGGGCTACTATTAATTATTATATATCCTATATTAGTATATTATTAATTATGTGGGTATAAGATTAACAAGATTTAGTGGTGAAATTATATGTCAAGAAAATATTTTACAAAAATGGAAAACGAATCAGTTGATGACGTAATATTTGGACAAGCAAAACACCCAGTCAAATTAGGTTGGGACCAAAGAGCAGGTTATGGAAATGTTTATCCTAACATTAAAGTAGCTCCTGCTGAAGGATCAGAAGAAAGTGTTGATGGTTTAGAAGCTACTTCTAAAAATATTGCATTTGCAGCATGTGCTCGTGCAGCAGATATTGGGTTACCTGCAATTCAAATAGAAATGGAACACGTACAACAACAATCTATCAGCAGAGAAGCATCTGAAAGATGTACTGCTGTTACAGCTGAACAATTAGAAGAATTACACGACAAATATGGAACAAGATGTTCTATGATGTCAACAATTGCTGATATGAGAGAAGAAGAAAACGGATTAAGAGGATCAGAATTTGACGTAGCTATGGATGAATCTTTTGAAGCATGTGCAGAAAATGGTGCATCTATGTTATGTATTGAAACTATTGGTGGAAAAGTTGTTTCAGATTATGGTATTCAGAGAGGAGATGTACGTGCTATATTATACGGTATAGGTGTACTTGGTTCTATCGATATGGAATACATGTGGACAAAAATTGTAGACATAGCAAACAGAAACAATATTACTCCTGGAGGAGATACAGATTGTGCACAAGCTAACACTGCTATGTTCCTTGCTGGTGGATTAACTTCTAAAAACGTATCACACACAGTTGCAGCAATGTCACGTGCTATGGCTGGTGCAAGAAGTTTAGTAGCTATTGAATGTGGTGCAACTGGACCTACAAAAGATTGTGGATATGAAAACCCTATTGTAAAATCTATTGCTGGAGTACCTATCTGTGCAGAAGGTAAAAACGCTACCTGTGCTCACGCAGATTTAATGGGTAACTTAACTGCAGCAGTTTGTGATGTATGGAGTAACGAATCTGTATATAACAGAGAAGAAATGGGTGGACCAACTCCTGGTGTATGGTTACAATCATTAGGATATGAATGTGCATTAATGAACACTGCTACTAAAATTGGAACTAATAAACAATTAAGAGACACTTATGTATTAGCAGATAAATACCGAGACCCTCAAGGTGTAATCCTTGCTTACGATAATGCTTACCAAATTGGTGAAGCTATTGTAGCTGAAGGTGAAGATATATATCTAAGATCACGTGCAGCAGCTCTTAAATCCATTGAATTAATTAATGAAGCTGTAGATCAAAAAAGAATTTACTTAACCAGATTCGAAAGAGACACAATGGATTCCGCACAAAATACATTCAATCAATTACCTGATGACCAAGATAAATTCATAAAAATGTGTATTAAACGTTACGGAAGAAAAGTAAAAGACCACGACCCATCACAATACGAATTATAGGTGTCATAGGTCATATATAAAGGAAATTTATAATAAAAAGGATGTGTGTAAAAATGGCAAGTTCTGTAGATAAATACTATGAAATGATAGATGATTATGAAGATATAGCAATTAGATACAATGTTAAAATTGAAGGTCCTGCTCTCAAACCTGAAGAAGACCCTGAAGTAGTTGAAATTTTACCTAAAGAAGGTGTCGAAAGACTATTAGCTTTAGATGTATTATATGGTGACAAAGATAAAACTGATGCAGATACTGAAAAAGCTTTAGATGATGGTGCAGATCCAATAGACCTCATTAACAATGCTTTAATGAAAGGTATGGACAGTGTAAGTGCATTATATACTAAAGGTGAATACTTCTTACCTGATTTAATGCTTGCTGGAGATGCAATGATGAGTGGAGTAGCTATCTGTGAAAGTAAATTAGGTCACAGAGCAGATACTAAAGCTCCAATTATGTGTTGTGCTGTAGAAGGAGACCCTCACGATATTGGTAAAAACTTAATTATCATGTTCTTAAATGCTAACGGATACGATGCAATAGATCTTGGTCGTGATGTACCTGCAGCAGATATTGTTGCTAAAGCACAAGAAGTTAAACCTGCATTATTAACTGCTACAGCATTAATGACAACAACCATGACTCAATTTGGTAAAATTGTAGCTGCTTTCCAAGAAGCTGGAATTGATGTTCCTGTTGGTTGTGGTGGTGGAGCTGTACGTCGTGACTTCGTGGAAGAAACTCCTCAAACTTTCTATGGTGTTGAAGCATACCACACTCCTAAATTAGCTGATGCTATTGTGGATGATGGAAAAACATGGGAAGATATCAGAAACGAATACAATGATATTGTTGGAGAATACGTAGCAGCATACTCCTAAATGTATTTAAAAAAAAATATCTTAATTTTTATTTTTTTATCTTTTTTTTGAGTGTTGGCATAAATTCAATTTTTTTGTCATTGAGTAATACTTTTTGATTTTTTTAGTTCGATTAATTTGAAT
>SUTP01000014.1 GCA_015062815.1 Methanosphaera stadtmanae
GGATATTCCCTTATGTTTACATTAGGTATAATATTTATTGTCTTGGCAGTTTTAATGGTAATAATATTATTTGTTATGGATGTAAGTGGACCTTATGTGATGTGGGGTTATGTAACAGCCATAGTTCTTGGAATAGAAAGTGTAATTATGATGGTTCTTCCTCAAGATGTATTTGGGTGCTGGACAGTAAAAGGTAAGGAATTCCATGATAAATGGAAAAACTTTGAAAACTATTTGAATGATTATAGTTTAATAAAAGAGTATCCTCCGGCATCAATACAAGTTTGGGGTAGATACTTAGTATATGCTACAGCATTAGGTTGTGCAGATGAAGTTAGTGAGAATATGAAAAAGTATTTCAAGGAAGTAAACATGTCTCAAAGTTATATTGATGAATATGATGTTGTTGGAATGGGTTATTATGGTGGTTTATTCTACTGTTACACACCATTCTATGATTTAAGTAAAACTCCTGATTCTTCAGTAGATTCAGGATCTTTCGGTGATATAGGAGATATTGGCGGAGGATTCGGTGGTGGGGGAGGTGGAGTATTCTAAACCTCCACTTATCTATTTTTTGGAATTTACAGTATAACATCTGCTTTATGGTTACAGTTAGGACATGCATTTTGTCCAGTTATATTACTTTCAACGTGATAACCTACTCTTTTTATTAATGTTTGTTTGCAATGTGTACAAAATGTGTTACTTTTATAACTTGGAGGTACATTGCCCGGATAAACATATTTAAGTCCCATGTATTTAGCAAGATCACATGCCTTATCTATTATTTTCGGACTTGTTGGATCCACATTCATCATTTTATATTGTGGATAAAATGCTGAAAAGTGTAATGGTATCTTATCAGATAATCTTTTCAAATATTCCACCAATTTTCTGATTGTAGGTGTATCATCATTGTATCCCGGAATAAGTAAATTAGTTATTTCTATGTGAACACCCTTTTTATAGTAAGATTCAACACTATCAAGAACGGGCTGAAGTTGAGCATAACAAACTTCTCCATAGAACGTGTCATTCATACTTTTTATATCAACATTAACAGCATCAACATAATCTGATAGTTCATTGATTAATTCAGGGGTATTATAACCATTCGTAACAAGAACAGTTTTAATACCTTCTTTTTTAGCAATTTCTGCCGTTTGAATAATCCATTTATAATGTATGGTAGGTTCATTATATGTCCAGGAAATACTAGGTAAGTTATTTTCTAAAGCAATATCCACTAATTCTTCAGGAGTATATGTTTTAGTATATACTTCGGTTTCTATAGATGGCTGAGCTATTGAATGATTTTGACAAAATAAACATTTTATATTACAGTTTTTTGTTCCAATAGATAATGTTTCAGTTCCAGGTAGAAAATGGTATAATGGTTTTTTTTCAATGGGATCAATTGCCACAGCAGTTGTTTCAACATATTTTATACTATCAAATTCTGGTTTTTCTCCACAAATAGTCTGATTATCTAAATTACAATTATTGGGACATACATTACAAATATTCATGTTATCACTTTAAATGTTCATATCCTCTTGCTTCAATATTTTCAATTGAATTGCCTTTTATTAATGTCAAGTTCTTTGAAGTATTAACTTTTCCGATAATATAAATCAGGTCATCAAGTTCTTTTTCATGTTTGAGATATTCTTTTTCATTAATTGTTAAAAGTAATTCAAATTCTTCTCCAAAATGTAGTAAATAATAATTTAAACTTTTATTGAATTGTTTGGCTACATGGGGTAGATATGAATTAAATGGAATTTTATCAAATTCTATTTCAAAACCTAATTCAGGATTTTTTTCTCTTAAATGACCAAGTTCTGCAGCTAATCCATCGGTTATATCAGTCATTGATGAAATTAATTCGGGGTATTTTTGAAAATATTTTGATTCTTTAATCGGTAAATTAGGTTCAAGAATTGTTTTTATAATTTTTTGTTCTTCGTTATTGGGTATATCTATTTTTTCATTTGAATTTAGCAAATCTAGTCCTGCTGCTGGACTTCCTAGTTCACCGGTTATTGCTATTAAATCATTATTGTTAGTATTACTTTGTAATTTAATATTTTTATTTATTTTTCCCATGGCAGTAGCAGATAATATAATCTCATCATTTTGATTAAGGTCTCCTCCAATGAGAGTAATTCCATATTCCTCGCATTTGTGAAGTATTCCATCAATCATATCATCAAATTCTTGAAGTGTCATACTTGGATTTAATGCCATAGAAATTACAATTGATGTTGGGGTGGCATTCATTGATAAAATATCACTTACATTTACTGTTACAATTTTTTCACCCATCTGATAATGTGTCATTTCTTTTGGAAAATGTGAGTGTTCTATAAGCATATCTGTTGAAATCACAGTATAAGTACTTGTATTAAGTTCTATGGCAGCATCATCATGATAACTGGCTAATATTTGAGGATTTATATCAGATAGTTTATCATCTCTTTTGGAGAGTAATCTTTCAATTAGTTTAATTTCTCCAAGTTCTGATATGGTTTTGTTCATATTATCATCATTGGTTCTTTAAAATCAGTTAAAAAAAATTTGGAGGTTAATAATTTATTTAATTATAAATATTTATCAATTCTATCATGTAATACTTTTACAAGTCCGTCATCTGCACCAATCGGTTCATTATAGACTATTTCACCATCAAATTCAACTGGTTCTGCAGGAGCGTGATGATGGTGGTGTCCGTGATGGTGTTCATGTCCATGGTTGCAATGGTGATGTTCTGCTGGAGCTTGTTCATCTGGATTTAATTCTTCATCAGATGGTTCAATTCCTAATATTGTAGGAATATCTTTTTTTGTATGTTTTCCATGTGCTAAGAATACTGGTGTTACAATAACTCTTTTTACACCAGTTTCTTTGAGTTTATTGAATGCATCAGCAATACTTGGTCTTACTAATTCCATGAATCCTACTTCCATAGGATATTCTGGTTGTGATGCTGAATATTTTTCTGCGAGTTCAGTTACAACTTGTTTATTATAAGGTAATCTACTTCCATGTCCTATAAATAATAATCCTGTTTCATTATTCTTTGAGTTTGAATTTGTATCCATATGATATTACTCCTGATTTACCTTCTTCTCTAATCTTTCTGAATACAACTTCGACTTCTTTTCCAATTTCTAAATCATCAAAATTACAATCTACTATTTGTGCTGTAATTTTAGCACCTTCATCAAGTTCTATTATTCCTACAGCATACGGGGAATTATTTTTGAAATCTTCTGTTGCAGTGTGGATTATAGAATAAGTATAAATTTTTCCGGTTCCTATGAATTGGAGGTCTTCTATATCTCCGTGGCTTCTACAATTTGGACAAACAACTCTTTTTGGGAAAAATGTTTCTTCACATTTGTTACATTTGGTTCCGATTAGGTTATATCTTTGGTCGTTATGACGCCATCCTTTTATTATATCACTCATATGAGTCCTCCTAATAAATATTATATTAATATATTTCATAAGATATATTTATCTTTAATCATTAAAACCTAACTAATGGTTTATAGTTTAATACTATTAAAACTATTTAATACTATTTTTTTCAAATAATGGCAAAAAGTAATACTTTTGATTTAAAATTGATGGAATATTTATGGATATCTATCTGAAATGGCTTATCAATTCATTAATTTTTGATATAAAATTATAAATTTCTATAAATCTTTTTTTTGCAAAAAATAGTTTTATTCAAGGTTTTTTCAAAAATTAATATAAATTATTATTTATAATTGGACAAGTAATAAAGAACAACATTAAATATCTAAATAATACATAACTTTACATATCGATAAAATTGGATTTGATTGTTATGGATAAAATAGTTCATTATTCAATAAAAGATATGTTAACTGTAGAAAGTGATATTAGTGTTTCAATTAGAATCACCACTAAAAATTTTCCAGTAGACGAAATATTAGAATATCATAATGCAGGAAAATGGACTAAAGATATATCTACTATAAGTAGAGTTTATAATGATGATGATACACAGAAAGAATGGATGAATTATCAATCTCGTTTACTGTCTTTCTTAGATGAAGGGAATATGAGGGTGATTATGGATATCATGGATAAAAATGATGAATATTTCTCTGATAAATATAAACTAAAAGTCCTAGTTGAGAATGTTGATATCATAGATTAACCTTATTTTATTTTTTTCCATTAAATAACACAATTTATAAATAAACTCCCAATATTAAATCTATTTCTAAACATTTTATAATAATTTAATAAAAAATATATATAATATACAAAATAATATTTATTATAAAGTATATTATGAAAATAATCAATGATAAAAAAGGTTATTTAACAAGTATAATGCTTATTTTACTTTTAATACCTCTAATTTTACTTGTTATAATAACAATAGAAGAAAATAATTATAATGCAAATAATACAATAGAAAATATAAAATCAGATAAGTTAGAAGCAGTAACTGATGAATTTGAAGAAAATATATTACTAATTTCAATTCAAGCAGTACATAATATAACAAAAGAAGTAACAACAAGAAAAACACCCTTAAAAAATTCATCAGAAACTATCAAAGAACTAATTCAAAAACAAATCAACAACAAATCACAATTATATAAATCAGAAGGATATATCATTGATTGTGACATTTTAGAACTTAGTCCATCTGATGATCCTTTTAAATTAAAATTAACTTATACTATTAATTCAAAATTAATCAATGATACCCGAAATTATAATAAAACAAATGAAAAGTATATAGATTTAATGAATGAACATTATTCAATATATGATCCATTACCTGTATTGAAAACCAATGCAGATATAATTAATAATACAGTAATATATGAAGATAATCTAATGAATTTCATATCTCTAAATAATAGTGATGTCTATAATAATTCGATTGAAGGCTGCATGATAAAAAAATGTCCTTATGAAGATTATTCATCTCATGGACATTCAAATGAAGTAATAATAAATTGTATAGATAATCATTATTATCATAAAAGTCATGACGGCTTATGTTTATTATGCAGGTTGGAAGCTAAAGACACCTGTCCGCATTATGGCTTAGAAACATTTATAGTTCCAACATTAATAAAAGACCAAGCTCCTGTATCAATAGATCATGTACTGCTAAATTCAACAGTTAGTGGTCAGTACGGTGGAAATAAAATAATATTAAATAATACAACTGTTATCTACTTAGATAATGGGCATAAAACAAAGTATGGGTTATGAATTCCAAAGGACAAATTATTATAACAGATTTATTTTTCTATTTGATTATAGTAACAATTATTTTATCCATAGTTATCTATTCATTTTCCATGATTAATGATAATCAAGTGGAAAATATTCAGATAAGTACTATAAATCAGGTACTTGAGGATTTCACACAAACTTTAATGAGTGAAGGAATACCAGATAATTGGAATGAAAATAATGAAATTATACAAATTGGTTTGGCAGTAAATAATAACTCTAATAAGATTAGTTATCAAAAACTTAAACGATTAAAAGAAAATACATACTTACTGGATAAATATTTTCCTGAAGGTATAAAGTATTCCGTATATTTAGAACCTATAAACAAATCACAAGAAGAAATAAATATAATCAGATCTGATTTAGGTAAAAATGTTTATCATAAAACAAGGACGGTTATACTAGATTATGGTTATGAAATTACACCAATAAATAGTGAAATTATTTGTCCATTGAATCATACAGAAAACTATAACTGTATTTATCTAAATATCAATAAAACAAGTCTTAATGAAGGAAAATATTACATGGTATCGAAAAATAACATAAATTATTCTTTATCTAATACTTATAATGAGATTATAACCAGTAATGATAATGAACTTAATAATAATTTTAATCAATTACTTCATGAAGATGAGGATACAATATGCATTCACATAAGCAATAATAATGAAACTTACCTGGTTTATGATAAATTTAATCAAAGGAATAATTTAAATTCTGTACTCAACCCTGATATTTACGTATTACATGTTGAAGTATCTACATGAATAGGTGTAATTATGGAAAATAATAAAGTTAAATCTGCATTCGATAAAGCAGCAGAATCTTATGATAAAAATAGGACAAAAATAATTCCATTAATGGAAATCTTTTACAACACTGCAGTAGAATTAACAAAAAAATTTGAAAATCCACGAATACTGGATTTAGGTGCTGTAACTGGTTTATTAACACAATTATTATATGAAACACATCAAAAAAGTCAATTCACATTAATTGATTTATCAGAAGAAATGTTAAGTATTGCGAAAAAACGATTTAATGGTTTAAATAATTTTAAATACATTTTAGGAGATTATTTAAAGACAGATTTTGATGGTAAATATGATGTAATCATATCCTCATTATCCATACATCATTTAACAGCAGATGAGAAACAAAAATTATATAAAAAAATCTATGAGCATCTAAATAATGGTGGAATATTCATTAATGCAGATAAAGTATTAGGAAATACGGATAAAACAGAACAAATGTATATTTCAATGGAAAATGATTATTTAGAATATCAAGATATTACTCAGGAAGAACGGGAAATAATATATGAACGTAGAAAATTAGATATTCCATCAACACTTGCAGATAATCTCAAATGGTTTGACAAAATAGGATTTATTAATTGCGACGTGTTTTTCAAGTATTATCACTATCTGGTAATGTATGCTGAAAAATCATGATTTACTTATTTGAAAAGTATACTACTCATATCTTAAAAATAGTTTAAAACAAATGATAAGTATTTATTGATGTAATCATAATATAAAATTATTTATATGCTAAAATGATTTCATATTCATAGATACATGAATTATTATAAAAATAGAGTATTAAAACTCACGTTAACATAAGTGTAGATATATCAAATTATTAGGAGGGTTTTTTATGGATAATTTTCGTTTTTGTGGTGGGGTCTGTATATTATTCCTAATTGTATTTGTAGGGATGCTTATTACAACAGCTATTGTTAATCATACTGAAAATAATATTACTGACAATACACAAGTTGCAGAGGAGACTAAGTCGGTGTATGATTCATTAGTTAATGCGACTAATAAAACTTTTAATCCTACTAAAATTACTTTTGTTTATTATGATATGAATACTACTAATTGGAAGGGTTGTTATGGTTTAAATTATACCTTACTTACTGATGAAGATAATAATAAGTTTTTATTAGATCATGCTCAAACAGATATTTTAGGTAATGCTACAGATTATACTTTCAGGTACCCGGAAGGTATCAGTATATTGTATGAAAATAGTACTGAAACTGAACAATATAATCAAACAGGTTATTACTATGTTCATGAATTAAGAAGTGATAATGGTACTGTTATTAAATCAGCACAGGATAATACTTTTAATGATAAAAATCACATTGCAGATTTTATTCCATCAGGATGGGTTTATGAATATACAAATGAAGATAAATCCGGAACCTATTTAACTTCAGCGTATAAAGGTGATATTTTATTAAAAGGAGCTTATACTAATAATACTATAGGTCCTGAAAGAGATGTATTTTTCCCAGCAAAATATGTTATTGGTTTAATGTGTTATGCTAATGGAGATATGAGTTTTTATAAATATGGATTTGATAAAGATTCATTAAGAATGGATAGTGAAGGACATGTTGGTTATGGTGGATCCGGTTCTTATATATATTTATCTAATGGTACACATGTAACTGCATTCGATATTGAGACTAGAGATTTAACGGATAAACAAAAATCAGATATTACTAATTATGATGAAAGAATAAAAGAAATAAGAGGAGAACAAGCAAATAAAGATATTTTAAAAGCTATAGATGAAGCAGATTATGATCAACAAAAGGCTATTATTAACTCTAGACCAAAATCATCTCGTGGATACTATTATTCACCATCGGGTGGTCATGGTTATTCATATTCTCAATATTATTATGATTAATGGATAAATGGTATGGATATATCATTTATTTTTTTTTAAGATTTTTTTTCAATGTTCTATTTTTTTGGAATTATTCCAATATTTTATTATTTTTTTGGTATTTTACCCATTTTTTTTATGAAATATTGGTAGATTCCCCAAACTTTATATTATTTTGGGAACATACCTAATATTAATAATATATTTTAGGGATGTAATCATGGATGAAACAGATGTAAAAATTTTAAATGAACTGAGTAAAAATTCGAGAATACCCATATCGAAAATAGCTCTTAAAACAGGAATACCCGATTCCACAATATCAAACAGGCTAAAAAAACTAGAAAAAAACAATGTAATAGAACAATACACTACAATTTTGAATCCAGAAGCAGTAGGTATTCAAATAACAGCAATGATTATAATACAAACAGAAACAGAAAATCATGAAAATGTAGAAATAGAATTACCAAAATTAGAAAAAGTATCACAGGTATACAGTATTTCTGGTGAATATGATATATTAATAAAGGTATGGGCACATACACTTGATGAGCTTAATGATATTGTAACTCAAATAAGAACAATTGATGGAATAGAAGAATTAAGGGAATTAATTGTAATGGAACGACTTAAAGAAGAACCATTGAAAGTAAGCATGAATGATATAGAATAGTTTCATACTTATAAAAATTATAGGAGGGTAGATACATGTATCTTACAGAATTGCTATCAAAAAGGGTATTTGATAAAAATAATAAGGATTTGGGGAAAGTAAGAGATGTAATAATCACACCAGATAAGAAATATCCAGTAATAGAAGCAATTAAAATAAAAATCCAGGGGGAACGGTTTTTTATACCCTCAACTCAAGTTGAAAAAGTAGATGGGGATAGGATTATCCTTAAAAATGAAATAGATACTATTACTGAATTTCCACATATACGTTCAAACATCCGACTTTCAAAAGATATACTAGATAGACAAGTAGTTGACATGGAAGGAAGTAATATAAGAAGAGTAAATGATGTAGAAATAAGTTATAAATCAGGAAAATTCTATATTATAGGGGTGGATATAGGAGTAAATGGTTTATTTAGAAGATTAGGTATGGGCAGGTTATCTAAAAAAATACATCATGATGATAATATTATATCCTGGAATGATATAGATTCATTAGACTTCACAAATCTAAAATTAAAAGTATCTAAGGAAAAATTAACTAGATTACATCCAGCAGATATAGCAGAGATTGTTGATGGATTAGGAATATCAGATTCAATGAATATATTAAATTCTCTTGATGAAGAATCAGCAGCAGATGCATTTGAAGAAATTTCTCCAGAAAAACAGAAAACAATACTCACAGAAATGGGTAAAAAAGAAGCTGCAGAATTAATTGATGAAATGTCTCCGGATGATGCAGCAGACTTACTGGCAAGCATATCTCCAGAGAAAAAAGAAGAAATATTACGTTTAATGGATCCTGAAGAATCATTAGAATTAAGAGAATTATTAGAATTCCCTGAAAATACTGCTGGAGGTATAATGACTACTGAATATGCAGCAGTAGAAGGAGATTTAACAACAGGAGAAGTATTTAAAGAATTAAGAAAAATAGCGAATGATGTAGAAACTCTTTATTACATATATGTATTATCTAAAGAAGGTTACCTTGAAGGAGTAATTACTATGAGGGAGTTATTAATACATGATTCTGAAGACTTAATTTATGATTACATGAATAAGGATTTTGTAGCATTAAATGTTAATGAAGATGAAGATGAAGTGGCAAAAATAGTTGCAAAATATAATTTAATTGCAGTACCTGTAATCGATGATGAAGATGTTCTAAAGGGAATAATAACAGTAGATGATGCAATAGATATTATACTTCCTACAGCATGGAAAAAACGAATTCCAAGAATGTTTAGATAAATTATAATCAAAGATGTGATAAAATGTCAATAATGGATTCATTAAAATATAAAGTAAGGAATCATGCTACTTTAACAGCCATATTGATATTTATATCTGCTGTAGGTCCCGGATTAGTCACTTCCATGGTGGATAATGATCCTGGGGGTATATTAACTTACAGTTTAGCTGGTGCCCAGTATGGATATAATTTAATATGGACATTTCCTCCAATGATATTTTCCTTAATTATTGCTCAGGAAATGGGAGTTAGAATGGGTATAATTTCAGGTAAAGGATTGGCAAGTTTAATAAGAGAAAAAGTAGGAGTAAAAGTAACTATTATTATAATGATAGGTTTACTTATTGCAAACTTTGGTAATACTCTAGCAGAATTCTCAGGAATAGTTGTTTCATCTGAAATATTTGGTATACCTCCTGTAATTACTGTATTGCTCTCAGCAGTACTAATATGGGTACTTGTAATTAAAGGAAACTATAAAAGCGTTGAAAAAATATTTATAGTGTTGTCTTTAATCTACTTCACATATATTATTGCAGGATTGATGGCTCATCCAAATTGGACACAGGTAACAGAATCTATTGTACCTCAGTTCCAATTTAGCACGCCATATATAACCATGGTGGTTGGTTTGATTGGTACCACTATTACTCCATGGATGATGTTTTTCTTACAGTCCACAGTAGTAGAAAAAGGAGTTAGTAAAGATGAGTTAAAGTATTCTATGGCTGAATCAGTTCTTGGTGCAATATTGATGGGTGTGGTTGCATTATTTATATTAATAGCTTGTGCTGCTACAATACATGTATCCCATATTCCAGTTAATAATGTTCAGGATGTAGCACATGCACTTATACCTATAGCTGGTGAATATGCAGGATTGTTATTTGGTATAGGATTCTTAAATGCATCACTATTTAGTGCAATAATATTGCCTTTATCCACTGCGTATTATGTTTGTGAGAGTCTTGGTCTGGAAATGGGAATATCAAAAAGTTTTAGAGAAGCTCCAATGTTCCATGGATTATATGCAGGACTTATCTTTATTTGTGCAATAGTCATATTAATTCCTAATATACCTTTAATGGATATATTACTATTTTCACAAGTATTAAACGGTATTTTGCTCCCATTCATATTAATTCTAATGTTACTTATAATAAATGATGAGAGAATCATGGGTGAATACGTTAATAAAAGGTGGCAAAATATAATTTCAGCAATAATTACAATAGTAATTACGATATTTATTATAATAATGGTTATAACAAGTTTTATTTAGAATCTTGTTTAACTTTTTTTAAAACCAGTTATTAAGACAATATCTTCGAAAAATTCGTGTTGTGTGGCGGTTATTTCACTATTTAAACCTTTTTTTTCCAAGTACTCTAATGTTTTATCATTATCGGATAAGGATGATTGAATTAATTGTACTCGTCCATTGTATTTTAGGTAATCTGCTACTTCTTCCAGAAATCTGTCAATAACAATCCTACCATCTACTCCTCCATCCCAAGCTTTACTGTAATAATCATCAACATGTTCTTCTTCACTTACAGGTAAATAGGGAGTATTAAACAGTATTAAATCAAATTGTTCATTAATATTTTCAAATAAATCACTGGTTAAAACAGTAATATTATCTCTATTATTTAGTTCAATGTTTGATTGGATACATGTTATTGCATAAGGATTTATGTCGGTACTAGTTACATGACTTGCTTTAAATGAAGCAGCAATACTAACTATTCCTGTTCCAGCACCAATTTCAAGAACAGTTTCTCCTTCATTTAATATTAAATTATCAATCAAAAGGAAAGTATCTGTCTCTGGTTCATATACCTCTTTACATTCATTATACTCAATTCCTTTATAATTCATAATAAGTTCACCATTACATCAGATATTTCAAGTATTTCTTCAGGATTCAATAAGAATACTTTTTCTTCAAATAAATCATTTTCAACATCAGATAATAATTTTTTCATGGTTTTTTTATCACTATTTAATTCATGTGCTGATTCAATCAATGCTTTTTTAGCTTTTTTATTTTTATGCTGGAAAAGAGCACGTGTTACTGATGGGAATAATTTATTTTCAATTATTATTGGTTTAGGTGTTAATTCGATTATCGCACTGTCTATTTTTGGTTGAGGAATGAATGAGCTTGGTTTTACAATATTTATAATTTCACAATCTGCTTTAAAATACAATGCAACAGTTAATCTTGAGTAATTTTTAGTTCCTACTTCTGCTTGCATTCTGTTAGCAAATTCTTTTTGGTACATGAGAATTGCTTTTTTAAATGGATATTCCAGTAATTTGAATGTAACTGGTGATGATATTTGGTAGGGTAAATTAGATATTGTCTTATCAAATTGAGGAAAATCAATTTTCAGTGCATCATCATTTATTAATTCCACATTACTTAATTTTTCCTGTATGATTCTTTGTCTTAAAACATCACAAATAACAGGATCTTTTTCTATTGCAATGACTTTTTTAGCTTTTTTTGCCATTGGAATAGTTAAAGTTCCAATTCCAGCACCTATTTCCAGTATAACTTCATCACTCTGAATGTCAGCATGTTCTAAAATAAATTTAACTTTATTTGAATCAATAAGGTAGTTCTGACTTTTATTCTTATCTAATCGTAGATTATACTTTTTTAATATAGTTCTTGTATCATTCATAGTAATCCTTAAAATGTTAAATAATAGTGAAAATCTTTAAAAATAGTTCTAATGTGGAGCTTAAAAATAAAAAGTAGGGAAAGAAATTATCTGTATTGATCTACGAGGTCAAGTACTTTTTCTAAAGTATCTTGTTCATACATAATTCTTTCTTTTGCAAAAATTAATCGAAGGTCATCAAGATCTTCTGGCATTATATCCACTACTTTTACTGCTTGCACTGGTGTGATGTAATCTTCTAATTTTAATCTTAGTTCTTTAGCATCATCAGCATCTAAAAGTGCAAATTTATTGACATAATCAATAGTTAAATTTTGTTCATATGTAAATTGGTGGCCATCGACTTGATCATTTTCATCAGCTTTTTCTGCTACTTTTTCCATTAAGATGTCTCTAGCTTCTGATATTGTTATAGGTTTAGTATCAATGACTTTTTTTCCAATCATCATAATCACTCTTGTAATTGAAGATGTTCTGGTCTAATGATTAATTCTTTAGCTTTGTTTCCATCTTTTATTCCGACAAGATATGCTTTTCCTTTTTGACCTACAACTTCTCCAGTTTTTCCGTGGAATCTTGGGTGAGGTTGTCCTCTGTGTATACTTGAATCAGTGATTATGTGTACTTTTTGTCCAACTTCAAATACTTGTATTTTTCTTGAAATTGGGTTAGCTCGTCTAGGTCTTAAACTTCTTTTGAGTTTATATCTTGATCGACTTTTAAATCCTTTTGATTTTTTCATCTTATCACCTTATTATTAGAATTTATTTTTATTATAGGTTTATTTTTTTTGACTTGATTTTTATAGGTTTTTAGAGTTTACAAGTCTTAATAGGTTTTATTATATCAGCTATATTTTATTCCTATTATGCGAGGAATAACTAAATCCTAATTATTATTTAATGAAGAATTATAATCTTCTAATCTCTTTTCATTCTTTTAGAGCTAAAAAAGAATTCAATTATAAACATAGTTAAATAATTCTCATAATTCTTGAAATAGTTTATTTTTAAACAATTATTCTATATCTTTAATAGGTTTTATGATAGAATAATATAATATTTATAAAAACAAGAATTCGTCCATGTTTAAATATTATATAATATATATCATTTTCATACTTTATAAGTATAACTATTCTATAATCTAAAAAAAGTTAAACGGGTATTAAAATAATATCGTTTATTTATTTTGGTATATGGACTTCTAAAACATCTAATTGTGTGCAAACAGCTTTACTATTTGTTATACTACTAAGACTAGGATTGGTTCTTCCATTATCTCCAGATATTAATTCTTTAATATACAGACCACCTTGGCATTTAATAGTTAAGCATAATTTTTTGCTGTTAATTCGTTTAACAGACAAATCTTTTATCACTCTAGTACGTATAATGTCTGCACGTCTATGATCAACTCTGTTAGGTGTTCGCTGTTCAATTTTTTTAAGATCTTCTATTTTTTGTATATCTTCACTTGTAAGACCTTTATCAAATTCTGCAATAGCTGCATAAACTTTATAACTTTCTACAGAACTATTTTTAATGGTTGCTTTTCTTTCTTTATCAACAAATTTAAGATCATGAATTTCTATTTTACCATCACTATGACTATTAACAAGCCTTCTTAAAAATTTTAAATTAATATTCCGTGAATAAGGATGTTTAACTTCGATGACAAAGGGTCTTCCATTACCTAACATTCTCACATCAATATCTTCTCTGCCTGAACCATGAAATTTCACATCATCTCCTCTGGTTAATTTAAGAAGAGGTTTTGATATTAATCCTTCAACAGTATCTGCATATTGTTGTCCTGTGAAATTACAGTCAGGACATCCTTTTCCTTTACAGGTGTAACAAGGCCATTTTGTTTGAGGAATATCTCTTACTAATTTACGATATTTGCCTTCAATATACATAGGATTTAAGTCAATAAAAACATTTACATTGGCTATTTCTTCAAAAGGAACAAAGTCAAATCGTTTTTTTCTTATTTTAATTAAGATAACTATTTCAGGAAACTTAAATTCAGCTTCCTTATTTAATTTATTTTCAATCATTAATCCGATGTCACGTCTTATCTGTCTTTTAAGACTATCTTTTCCTTTATACCCGATTAATTTGTAAATATTTTTTTCATTTCTATTAATAGTATCACTGGTTACTTGACAAGCAATAAGAAAAGTGTTGAATTCAACTTTTAACATATGTAACTTTTTAAGAATAAGCTGGTATATTTTATCTTCATGCAACAGTAAATTATCACATATGCTGCATTTTTCATTATCATGGATTATTCGTATTTTAGCATTACGTTTACGTTCGGGTGTTTTATAAATTCTATCAAAACATTTTTGACAAACAGCAGAATCTTCGATATTAAATTGTATATTATTCTTTTTTGACATATGTCTTCCATTCCATATATGAATAAAAATAAAAAAAAGTAAGGATTTTAAACTTATTCTCGCATCATACGACGCATAAGTTTACCCATTTGACCATTCATATTACGTTTACCCATTCCTTTGAGTGCTTTTTTAGTTACACTATAATATCTTAATAAATCTTTCACATCATCATTTGTAACTCCGGCACCTCTACTTATACGGTTAATACGTGATTTTTTAATTACTTCAGGATTTTCTAATTCATAATTAGTCATTGAGTGCATTAATACTTTGTAAAGATTTAATTTTTCTTCAGTTACTTTAGAAGCATTTGCTGGTAATTGGGAACCGATACCTGGTATTAATTTCATGATTTGTTGTATTGGTCCCATTTTATTCATCATTTCAAGTTGATTTTCCATGTCTTTTAATGTGAATTTTCCACTCATGATTGAATCGACCATTTCACGGTCAGATTTTTCAGATGTAACTTCAGCAGCTTTTTCAATTAATGTTTCAAGGTCCCCCATTCCAAGAAGTCGGGATATGAATCTTTCAGGGTCAAAAGCTTCAAAGTCATCTACACGTTCACCAGTACCAATAAATTTAATAGGAGCTTTGATTTCTGCTACAGCAGATAATGCACCTCCTCCTTTTGCTGAACCATCTAATTTACTGATGATTATTGAACCAATATCTGTGGTTTCTTTGAATTTTTCAGCTTGATTACGTGCTTGTTGACCAATAGTACCATCAATAACAAGTATTACTTCATCAGGTTCCACTACTTGACTTAGTTCTGCCATTTCATCAAGAAGTTCTTGTTCTTCTTTGTGACGACCTGCAGTATCTACAAGTATTACATCGTATTTGTTTCCGAAATGTTCAAGTCCTTTTTTAGCTAAGTCTACAGCGTCTTTATTTTTTGGATCACCAAATACTGGAACATCTAATGGTTCTGTTAATTGTTTTAACTGTTCATATGCTGCTGGTCTCCATGTATCTGTACATACAATAGCTGAGCTGTGGCCTTTTTTCTTTAGAAGTTTAGCTAATTTACCTGTAGTTGTTGTTTTACCACTACCTTGTAAACCAAGCATCATTATTTTGTAGGGGTGGTTGGTGATTTTAAGTTCTTCTGGTTTTTCACCTATTAAATTAACTAATTCCTGATATACAATATTAATAACATGTTCTTTTGGACTTAATCCTTTAGGTAATTCTTCTTCCAATGCTCGTTTTTCAATTGTTTTAGTTAGAGCGAATACTACTTTTATGTTTACATCTGATTGAATAAGTGCACGCTGAATTTCTTTAGATACTTCTTTAATTGATTTTTTATCAATCACAGTCATTCCTGCTAATTTTTTCATTGTATTAGTTAGACTTTCACTTAATCCTTCAAGCATGAATTTACCTCCTTATAATTTTGTCATTATAATCCTAATAATATATAATATTAATATATTAATCTTTAGTAACTTAATAATTTTTCTAAAAACTATCTTTTTTTTCAAATATCGGGGATATAAAAATAATTAATTGTTTTAATAAATGTATATAATAATATTAGAAAAATTTGTAATTAGTTTTCAGGAGTTAAATTTTATGTTAGATGAATTAAAGAAAACATTATTAGAATGTCCTGTCGTTAAAAAAGGTGAATATTTCTATTTTGTTCATCCTATAAGTGATGGAGTACCTTTAGTTGAACCAGAATTATTAAATGATATTATGGATTATATTATTGATAATTATAATCTTGATTTAATAGATAAAATTGTTGGTGTAGAATCTATGGGAATACCTCTTGCCACAGCATTATCACTTAAAACAGGAATACCATTTGTTGTTATCCGTAAAAGGTCTTATGGTCTAGAGGGTGAACATCATGTACATCAAACTACGGGTTATAGTGAAAGTGAGTTATATATAAATGGTTTAACCAAAAAAGATAATGTTTTGTTGATTGATGATGTTGTAAGTACAGGTGGAACTCTTATTAATGTAATCAAAGCAATGGATGAGATTGGTTTAAATCTTGTTAATGTCATTGTACCAATTGGAAAAGATGATGGTGAAATAATAGTTAAAGATGCAACAGGATATGAAATAGATACGTTAGTCAAAATAAAAATGGTTGATGGTAAAGTAACAATTATTGATGAATAATTGGGGAATAATTAAATGTCAACAATCACATATGATTATAAAATTGACACTATAAAGTCTAAAATTAATGATTTAAATGCTAAAAATGTTATCTTACAATTTCCTGAAGGATTGAAAATGGATGCAATAAAGGTATCTAAAGAAATTCAGGAAGCTGTTCCGGGGATTAATGTTATTATTGATGCTGATCCTTGTTTTGGAGCATGTGATTTAGCAGATTTAAAGGTTAATAAGCATATTGATTTAGTTATACATTTTGCTCATACTCCTCTTCCAATTAAATCTGATTGTCCGATATTATTTATTGAAGCATATTCTGATGCAGATATAATTAATCCTATAGAAAATGCTTTAAAAAAGATACCTGAAAATATTAAAACAATAGGTTTGGTTACAACTACGCAACATATACATAAATTATCACAAATGGTTAAATTAATTGAAGGTAAAGGTTTTACAGTAAAACTTGCTAAAGGAGAAGGTACTTCACAAGGTCAAGTATTAGGCTGTAACTTTACAGCTGTTAAAAATTTAGATGTTGATGTCATAGTATATGTGGGTAGTGGTGACTTCCATGCATTAGGTGTTAAATTATTCACTAAAAAACAGGTTATATTAGCTGATCCTTTTACAGGTCAGGCACGGGAAATAGAAGAATTTTATGATAAAATTATAAGAATAAGATTCGCCAGAATCATAAAAGCAAAAGAAGCCAACTCCTTCGGTATTATAATGTCTTCAAAGAAAGGACAATTACGGTTTGATTTAGCAATAAAACTTAAAGAACTTATAAACAACCATGGATTCCATGCAGAAATACTTAATATGGATTATGTTTCACCGGACAGATTACTACCATTTAATTTAGATGCTTTTGTGATGACTGCATGTCCTAGAATAGCAATAGATGACAGTGCCATGTATAAAAAACCAGTTATAACTCCCCAGGAATTGGAAATAGTCTTAGGTATAACTGAATGGGAAGATTACATGATGGATGAGATAATTATCCATGATGAACAATTATAATCCTCCCAAATATTACTTTTTTTGAAATAAAAACAATCACTTCGATTTCAATAGATGTAAATGAGAACTAATTTTTCGTAATCTTTATTATTAATTAAGAATATAAATTAATATAATATCAATTATTAAATTATCAAAGAATATTGTCGATGTGGGTAATTATTATGCAGTATAAAAATAATGAGATAGTATTACCTGGAGATATACTATGTACTTATGAAGAATATATCCCTTCAAAATGGACTTATGTTGAAGACGGATATATTAAATCCAGTATATTTGGAAAAGTAGTAATAGATGAAGAAAATAAGACAATATCAATTTATGCAGAAAATGTTCCTAAAGAAGTAGAAATTGGTGATATTGTAATTGGTTATGTCACTGAAGTAAAACCACACAAGGCTTTTGTAACAGTTAAAAAATTTTTATGTACTGATAGAGAATTAATAACTGCATATAAAGGATATATTCATGTATCCAAAGCTATGGATGGTTACGTTCAATCAATGCAATATCTATTTAAAATAGGCGATATTATAGCAGCAAAAGTTATCAACGTTATAGGCTCGGAACATATAGAATTATCTACATCAGAAGATAGTTTAGGAATAATAAAGGCAATGTGCGTAGAATGTCGTAATTTTATGGAATTAAATGAAAATCATCAATTAATTTGTAAATGTGGAAAAATAGACTCACGTAAAATATCAACATATTATGGAGGATTAAAATGAAAGTAGTTAAAGAAGAAGATGAAAAATTAGTATTTGAAGTCACTGGTGAATCTCATACAATATGTAACATATTAAGAAAAAGATTAATGCAACAAGATGACATAAAATCAGCAGCATATGATATAACACACCCTCTTGTAGGACAACCAGAATTTGAAGTAAACAGTCCAAATCCAAGAGAATCTATTGCATTAGCATCTGATACAGTTAAAAATGAAGTAGCTGAATTCAAAGATGCTGTAATAAAAGCTTTTGAAGAATAAACTTTCTTATTTTTTTATTTTTAATTAAATTTTACTTTTAAATTATTTAATCTATCATTTAAACTTATTTTTTAAAACATTTTTTTCACTTCTTTAAGGAGATTACACAGTCAGATTCTAAGTCATCTTTTTCCTGATAATAAGATATCTGTTCTTTCTTTCAAGGGCATATACACTTAAATCTCTTATGCATAATAGTTTCAAAAATTAACATATACTATCCAAACACTATTCTTATTATCATCTTAATAGAAAATATCTTTAATATTTAATTACAAAGAGATACACTTAATAACAAGGTGGAAGTTTTATGAAGGATTATAAAATTACACGACAATCACCATTTACTCCAGGGACTATAGTGGATCCAAAAGATTTTGTCGGACGGGAAGAAATAATTAAAAACATTGTTAAACATATCCCCACTGTTATCAGAGGTAAAAACCGTAATTTTTACATTGTAGGAAATAGGGGGATGGGAAAATCATCCTTATCATACTATATAGCAGATTTTTTAAAAGAAAATTATTCAATAATACCAATATACATTTCTAATGAAGGAATTGAAGATTTAAATGGATTAATGTTTCATTTAGTACAGGAATTACTTAATAATATTGGTAACAAAAGTTGGGCAAAAAATATTATTCAATCATTTGGAGATAACATACAAGAAGTAGGATTTATGAGTGCTTCTTTAAAATTCACACCAAAACAAAATTATCTTGATACTTTAATAGATTCTTTTGATGTATTCATCAATGACGTTACAAACAACATAGGAAATAATAACGGAATACTAATTATAATTGATGACATAAATGGTCTAAGTAAAACACCTGAATTTGTTAATTGGTTTAGAGGCATGATGCATAAACTAACATTTGAATATGATGGAAAAATTCCAGTATCCTTTATTTTAACAAGTTACCCCGAAAACTTAATCAAACTACAAAACCATAATGAATCATTTAACAGATTATTCTACCATTACACACTACCTTTACTATCTGAAGAAAATGTTAAAAAATTTTTCACAGAAAAATTTAACACAGAAAACATTACCTGTTCAGAGGAAATACTCAATTTAATAGTTCAATGTTCATACGGTATTCCTCTAGTTATGCAAGAAATAGGGGATAATATTTACTGGTTATGTGATGAATCAAAACGGATTAATCTCAGTATTGCACTAAGGAATAGAAAAAGCATCAAACATTATACAGGATAAATATCTTAATTCATTAATATCAGATGAAAACTATTTTAAAGTTCTTCAAATTATTAGTAAAAATGTAGAATCAGATACTCTCACACAATTTAACACAGAAAACATTAAAAAAGAATTAAACAAAGATGAAATAATAATTTTAAACGCATTTATCCAAGAAGCAAAAGAAAATGAAATAATCACACAAGTAAGTCATTTTAAGGACAACATATACAAATTCAACAATCCACTATACGTAACATACATCAAATTAAACAGTTTGTTCAATAGACTCAAATAATAATATGATGGATAATCATCAGCAATATGTTATCACTACAGGCTATGAATCACTCTCAAAATGACATAATTCATACCAATATACTTAAATTTCTTAAAAAGAAGATATGGTCTAGCAACTCATTAAAAATAAAATTGTTAATATAAAAACAATTAATGAAAAATAAGATTTCACTTAAGATCATGTTTTTCTATAAAATATATAAATTCCAAAATGTACTTTAATTATTTTTAATATATTGTTTTTCATGTCAGAATATAGAAATCCTGCTCTAACAGTGGACACTATTATCATGGATGATAATAAGTTGGTTTTAATAAAACGTTTAAATAACCCATATAAAGATTATTGGGCATTACCTGGTGGTTTTGTTGAGTATGGTGAAACTGTGGAGAGTGCGGCGGTAAGGGAAGCTAAAGAAGAAACTGGTTTGGATATAAAACTTGAAAAATTGGTGGGTGTTTATTCAGATCCTAATAGGGATCCACGTGGACATACCGTAACTGTGGTATTTACAGCTATAATAATTGGTGGTAAGTTACAATCTGATTCAGATGCAAAGGATGCTGTTTTTATTGAAAATAAAGCCTTAAAAAGTATTGATTTAGCATTTGACCATAGTGAAATTTTACATGATGCAGGTTTAATGTAAACAGTACAATCAAAAATTATATTTTTAGTCATTGATAAATATAGACATAGTGTTTAACAATAAAAATTTCAAGGAGTTTTGATTATATGGAATTTTGTCCTGAATGTGGAAGAGTATTATTTCCAAAAGATGGTGAGTTTTTCTGTGATAGTTGTGGATACAATCAACCAGTAACTGAAGAATCTAAAAAACAGTATCAACTCAAAGAAAAAGTGGATGCATCTAAAAATGTGATAGTAACAGATTCAAATGTTAAAACATTACCAACTATTAAAGTGATTTGTCCTAAATGTGGAAATAAACTTGCTTTCTGGTGGTTACAACAAACCAGAAGTGCTGATGAATCTGAAACAAGGTTTTTCAGATGTACTGACTGTGATTATACATGGAGAGAATACGATTAGTTAATTGCTATTCTTATTTTTTTAATTTTTTGTGATAAAAAATCAATTATTATAAATCATTTTTATAGTAATATATTTTATTAAAGAAAATGATAACATAATAATACTTCAGAAAAAAGTAAATAAAATTTTAATAAAATTCAATTTTAAATTTTTATTTATATTGAATAAACACAATTTATCTGTGTTAATTTTTTTACAAGTTATATGTTTAAGTGGTTAAAGTGACAGATGAAAATAAGATTCCTAAAAATAAAAAGGATGAAGACAAAGATCCTCTTAAAGATTTAAATATCATAGAGGAAAAGGTCACAATAGAAACTGAAAAAGATGCTTTGGATCTTCTTGAAATAGATAATGTTGAATCTATTCCAGATTATGATAGTGAATCAGGCTCTATTATTGAATCAGGTTCTATGGAAATTTCTGAAAAAATTAAAGAGGAATCTGTGGTGGATAATAATGCAAATTCTTCAAAAGAAGGTTTCATTAATAAAATAAATCCATTAAATAAAAATGACAAAAAAGGTGAAACTACTGAGTCTGAAGTTAAAACAAGTTCTGTCAATAATTCTGCTAAAAAACTTAATAAATCTAATTCCAACAATGAAGATTCTGATAAAGCTGAAACTAAAATTATTGATAATGTTAAAGTTGATGAGGATGGGGTACCTTTATTAAATCAATTTGATACCGAACCTATCAAAGAAAATTTATCAAAAAGATTCAGCATATCCAAAAGAAACATAATTCAGATTATATTAGTAATTGTTGGTGTAATTATAACAATTATTGGTATAATTCAAGCATTAAATGATGTTTTAAGAGTGTCTGATCATGTTATATATGGTGAACATGAAGCAATGGCGTTTGGATTAATTTTTGCAGGTATTTTAATAATTTTATTTGCTTTCTATAAAGAAATATTAAATGTATTAGGTGTATCCAATTTAACTAAATCAATGGATCAGATGGATAGCGAGTCTTCGTCTATGCCCCAACCTAAATCAAAAGTAAAAGATAAAAAATAACCACCTAATCAATTAATTTATAAAATAAATTTATTTACCTCTTTATTAATTATATTTAATAGTTTTTGCTTAGTATAATAGTAACTAATTTTTTCATGGTAAATCAAATCTTTTTTCAGATAAAAAATTTTATTATCAATCATTTTCAAAAATTTAATTATAATAAAAAAATAAATTTTTTTAAGGAGAGTATTATATGGTATTTAAATTAGTTTTAAGCGATCCAAGTATTTTCAAAACAAGTTTTGATGCTATTTCATCTATTGTTGATGAAGTACAAATAGAAGTAGACTCCGATGGGCTCAGATTAAATGCAATAGATAGAAGTCACATCACTTATGTTCATTTAGAATTAAAAGAATCTCTATTTGATATATATGAATGTGATAAACCAATAAAACTAAATGTAGATACAGATGAGTTAATGAAAGTACTTAAACGATCTAAATCTGATGATGTTATGGAATTAACAGTAGATGAGGGTCATCTAATTTTACAATTTGAAGGTAATACCAAAAGAACATTCAAAGTTAAACTCATAGATTTAGAATATGAAGCACCGGCACAACCATCAATAGAATATCCTATCAAAATTTCAGTTCCAATAGCAACAATTAAAGATGCAATACAAGATATTGAAATAGTTGCAGACAGAGTAGCAATAAGTGTAGATGAAGACAATGTAATATTCACAGCCATTGGTGACTTTGCAGATGCAGAAGTAGAATATTTACATGGTGAAAAAGTACAAGAAAAAGTCAGAGCAATTTATGCAATTGAAAATATTAAAGAAATGCTTAAAGCAGAAAAATTTGCTGACAATACTTATGTTTCTATAGGTAATGATATGCCATTAACATTATCTTTAGAACTTTTAAATGATGAAGGAGAACTATCATTTTTATTAGCTCCTAGAATAGAAGAAGAATAGACTAAAAAGGTTAGTACTTTCCTTGTTATTTTTTTAACAAAAAGTATGTAATTCAATAATTCAGGGGTATTTAGTTGGATACTTTTTTTCAAAAATTAAGAGACATACAAAAGAAAGAAAGGAATACTGGAACATTATCTGAAATAGATGATACTTTTTATGATGATGCATCTAAATATCTTCAAGAGTTATTAACGATCGTAAATGAAAATCCTTTATCTCTTGAAGCATATCAATTAAGAGATGCTCAGAGAATAACCATTGAAATCTGTGAAAAACGTGAATTTAAGATAATAAGTACTGCTGTAGCAAACGTACAAAAAGCTCATGATATCTTCAAAGGGCATAAAAGAAATTCTGATTTATATGATGTAATTCCATATAATACTACGCCTGAAGAAGAAAAATTATACAAAGATATCATTAACACTATTATAAGTCACAGAGAATACTTAATGAAAGAAATAGTTTCAGCCCCAAATACTAATGAAACTAAAGTAGGTTTTAAACCAAGACCTGCTGATAAAATACAAGATTTAGATTCTGAAATACCAAGTAACGGATCTATAAATGAAGTTGAACAAAAATCTGACTCTCATAATGAAGAAATAACGTCTAAACCTCAGAAAAATTCTCAAAAACCAAAATTAGATGCTAGTCAAATTGAAATGATGTTTGGTCAAGCACCAGATGATATTCTGCTGGATGAAAATAATAATCCCATAGTATCTAAAAAGAAACATGATATTACAACACCTTTTAAACCGCCAGTTGTACCCAAAGAGGACACGGTTTCATTACAGAAAGATACTAAAAATACTGAAGAACCCGTCGATAAAAAACAAATAGAAACTGAAATCGCTCCTGATAATAACTTAGACGATGAAAAATCTTTTGAAGATGTTTCGGGTAAATCTTTACAAGAATCTAATCAAGAGTCTGTATCTCAAGATGTGTTAGTTTCTACTTCCGATGAAGTTGGCAATTCAGAAATAATTGATGATGACAATATATCTTCTGAATTAATGGTTGTTTTTAATAAAGAAGTTTCAACTGATGTATTGGATGAAGATGAGAAAACTTATGGTCCATTTAGTGTAGAAGATGTGGCTTTATTACCTGGAACTATTGTAAAAATATTAAAAGATAATGATGTAATTTCATTATTATAACTAACTTTTTTTTTTAATTTTGTTTGATGGTGAAACTATAATTATAAATATAGAAGTTTACCATAATATTATATAGATAAATTATTGATTGTTCTAAGATTGTAGAATGATTGAAATTTAGTTAAAAGTTATATATAAACTAAGGAAACTAGTATATCTAAAATAATTTTTATTTAAATTTAAAATGCTAGTATTAAAAGCAGTTTTTAAGGAATTTATGAACATAGCTTTTTTTAAATATATATAATAATTATTGAAAATTTTCAATTAATTAAATTCCAAAGGATTATAGGAATTTTATGAATATCTAAATGGTAGATATCTTTTTTGAAGTAAAACTTATTGTTATTACTTTAATCATTAAATAAAAAATAATTATTCGGTTATAAAATAATTAATTTTTTTTTCAAAATAAAATACGAGGTGAATAGGATGAAAATACCACGAGAAAGAAGGACTTACTGTCCAACATGTAAAACACACACAGTACATGAAATTCAAAGAGCTAAAAAAAGAAAAGCAAGTGAACTTAAATGGGGGCAACGTCAATTTAGGCGTGTAATGGCTGGATACAGAGGTTACCCAAGGCCGTTACCATCAGGTGCTAAACCTATTAAAAAATTAGATTTAAGATACAAATGTAAAGAATGTGGAAAATCTCACATTAAAAATACAGGACTTCGTGCAGGAAAAGTTGAATTTGTATCACAATAAGTAATATTAAATAATGTTATAATTTGTTTATAAAAGGTTTTAAATCAGTTATAACATTATTTTTTTTTAAATCAATACTTAATTAAATAGTGGAGGATTTTATATGCCTAAACAACAAAGTAATTTCTTAAAAGTTAAATGTGGGGATTGTGAAAACCATCAAATTATATTTGACCATGCAGCTTCTACTGTTAAATGTGTTATCTGTGGTAAAACATTAGTAGAACCTAAAGGTGGACGTTCCAAAATTTACGCACAAATAGTTGAAGTTTTAAATCATTAAATTTAAAATAATGGATTACTGACGCAGGTGATATTATGGTAAGAATGAGTAAAGAATGGCCTGAAGAAGGTGATCTCATTGTTGGAACAGTACATAAAGTATTGGGTTACGGGGCATTTGCAAAATTAGAAGAATATGAAGGTAAAGAAGCATTTATTCATATATCTGAAGTTTCTTCTGGTTGGGTTAAAAACATAAGAGATTATGTTCGTGAAAATCAGAAAATAGTTGCACGTGTATTAAGAGTTAATCCTAAAAAAGGTCATGTAGATGCATCTCTTAAAAGAATAAGAGAAGATCAAAGAACACGTAGAATTCAACAATGGAAAATTGAACAAAAAGCAGAAAAATTATTAGAAATTTCAGCTAAATCATTAAATAAAACTCTTGATGATGCTTATGATGAAGTTGGATATATAATAATGGATGAATTCGGAGATTTATATGGTGGTTTCGAATCTGCTTCTGATGATGGAGTTCAAGTTCTTTTAGACATTGATATTAGTGAAGATTGGGCTAATGCAATAACAGATGTTGCTAAGAAAAATATTTCTACACCTGAAGTTCAAATTACAGGTTACGTAAATATAACTTCTTACAGAGAAAATGGTGTTGAAATAATTAGAGAATCTTTACAGTCCATCGAACAGGATGGTGTTGAAGTTCAATGTGTTGGTGCACCTAAATACAGAATTATGGTAACAGCACGGGATTACCCTACAGCTGAAAAAATTCTTAAAGAATCAGCTGATACTTGTATAGGAATGATTGAAGAAAATGATGGTGAAGGATTCTTCCAACGTGAGTTAGAAGAATAATTTTCTTTATTATCCTTAAACTTTTTTTTATAACTTTTTTTTTGTTAATATTTTTTTTTATTGAATATTGTTTGGTGATTTTTATGGATATTAAAAGTATAGAACCAAAATATTACATATTAAGTGAATTTGAATTTATGGATGGGACAACTCTTGAAAATCAAGTAGTGGAATATTTAACAATAGGAACACCAAAATATGATGATGAAGGTCATGTGACTAATGCTATAATTTATTTTCATGGCACATCAGGTAATTTTCAATCAATTAAAAGAATAAGTGCTGCTTTAGGGAAAGGTTTACCTTTTGATACTGAAGAATTCTTTTTTATTTCATTATCAACATTAGGTACTCCTGGAAGTAGTTCTCCTTCAGTATCTGGATTAGCTAATGAATATCCTAAATATACTATATTGGATATGGTGAATTTTAATAAACAATTTATCAAAGATTGTTTTAACATAATTCATCCTATGGGTTTAATTGGTAATTCTATGGGTGGTTTTGAAGCTGTTACATGGGCTGCAGTATATCCGGATACTATTGATTTCATGATTTCTTTAGTTAGCAGTTATAAAGTTGGGGGACAAAATTATATAGTTAGTAAGGTGATGAATGATATAATTGAGTCTGATCCTGATTTTAACAATGGAAATATTACTGGTCAACTGAAGAGATCTCTCAGACTTGCTAGTAAAAGTATGTATTCATTTGGTCTTTCAAGGGAATATTATATGGATTTAAGTGTTGATGAAATTAATAGTTTTATGGATGAATTTGCTGATGAAGATTCTGAGGAAAATGTACTTGATGCATACTATAGAAATATTGCTTCCATGAACTATGATTTAACATCTGTTGTTCAAAATATTGTGGTTCCAACATTAATAATTGGAATATATGAAGACCAGTATTTCCCACCAGAATTAGATGCAATACCTATGCATGCTTTAATAGAAAATTCAAAATTAATTTGTTATAATTCTTATTTGGGTCATGTGGGTTCTTCTGAACTTAATAAAATTCAAAATGAATTGGATGATTTCATGTCTGAGTTTAAATCTTAAGTAGTATGCTTTACTCAAAATTGTAGGTATTATACAATTCAAGACATACATTTCAAGTGTAACTTTTAAAATTATGAATATTCTTGCATTTTCTAATTAACTATAAGTAAGTTTAAATTTAATATAATAACATGAAATTTAGAATGCGTCGTTGCAATCAATGTGGAGAGTACACACTTCAAAATATTTGTCCGGACTGTAATGAAAAAACTGGTGTTATTTTTCCAGCAAGATATTCGCCAGAAGACAAATATGGTAAATACAGACGAATATTAAAAAAACAACAAAAAATGAACTAATAACTTTTATTAAATATTTAAAAAAGTGTAGGTGGAAATATGGATAGGGAAACAAAAATAAAAGAAATTGAAGAAATTAAATTAGACAATCCTATAGTATTAGAAGGATTACCTGGAATTGGTTTTGTAGGAAAAATAGTAGTAGATCAATTAATAAAACAGTTAGATGCAACAAAATTTGCAGAATTAGAATCTGATTTTTTTCCACCACAAGTTACTATGAAAAAGAATGGTTTAGTAGAACATATGAAAAATGAATTTTACTATGTCAAAGATTTAGGTGAAAATAATCAAGATGTGATACTTTTAACCGGAAATTCTCAAGCATCAGACTTTGAAGGACAAATTGAAATATCAAAAATGCTAATGCAATACTTTGAAGATTTAAATGTTCAAAAAGTATTCACATTAGGTGGACTTGGAACAGGTGAAATGATAGAAAATAACAAAGTATTCATTGCAGGAAATAATCTGGATTTAATTGAACGTATTCTTGAAATAGATAACACAGAAATAAGAGAAGATGAAGGTGGGTCTATAATAGGAGCCTCTGGAATATTATTATACTATGCTGAAAAAATAGGTATACCTGCAGCTTGTTTAATGGGTGAAACACCAGGATTTTACATAGATCCAAGTGCTGGAAAAGCAATGTTATTAGTTTTATTTGAATTACTTAACTTTGAAATTGATTTAGAAGAAATTAATGAACAAGTACAAGATACTCTCAAAAGATTATCTTTAAATCCTCAATTTGTACCACCGGGCATGGAACCACAAATGAATAAACCTAATGATGACTTACATTACATAGGTTAATTCACCTCTTTTTTTTTCTTTGGTATTAAAATGATAATTAATGCAGATTTACATGTTCATAGTAAATATTCTATGGCAACTTCAAAAAATATGGATGTAAGAACTGTAGCAATTGAATCTCAAAAGAAAGGATTAAATTTAATTGCAACAGGTGATGCTTTTCATTCTAAATGGCTTAATGAATTAGAACAATCACTAGATGAAGTATCAAGTGGTATATATAAGACAAATGATACCATACCTGAAAACAAAACTCATTTTATAACAACAACTGAAGTGGAAGATAAACACAGAATTCATCACCTAATAATAATTCCATCTATTGAAACTGCATGGCAAATGAGAGATGAATTTATCGTAAAAAATATGGATGCAGATGGTAGACCAAAAATTAGGATGAATGGTGCCCAAATAATGGATATAGCACATGATTATGATTGTCTAGTTGGACCAGCACATATTTTTACTCCATGGACAGGTTTATATAAAGAATATGATTCAGTAATGGAATGTTATGATAATAATCCTGATTTTGTAGAATTAGGTTTATCAAGTGATTCTGATTTAGCAGATACAATAGAAGAATTAAAAGATTATACATTTTTAACAAATTCTGATTCTCATTCACCATGGCCTCATAGAATAGGTCGTGAATTTAATAGGATTGAAATAAATGATTTATCATTTGATTCACTAAAAAATTCAATAAAACATAATAAAATCATAGAGAATTATGGTTTTGATCCACGCATGGGGAAGTATCATGAAACTGGATGTATTAAATGTTATAAGATTTATGATATAAAAGAGGCAATTAGAAGAAATATGAAATGTAGCTGTGGTGGAATAATAAAAAAAGGAGTAAAAGGTCGGATACAAGAATTATCTAAATATGATACTCCACAGCATCCAAAAAATAGGCCACATTATCAGTATATTTTACCTCTTGCAGAATTATTGAGTACCGTTCATAATAAGGGTGTTACAACAAAATATGTTCAAAGTAGGTATGATAACTTATTAAAATTATTTGGAAACGAAATAGAAGTATTGATTTCCACATCTATTAATAAAATAGCAGAAGTGGATACATTACTTGCAAATGTATTAAAATCATATAGAAACAACACTCTTAAAGTAAATCCTGGACGTGGAGGAAAATATGGTGAAGTTGATTATATTTGATTTTTAAATAAATATAAATATTATCTTAAGTAAATATAAACACGTATATTATTAGTAGCATTGCTACACATAATTTAATAAGAAAAAATGAGGTAATGATAATGGATTTTGTACCAATAGTAGGTTTCATAATTGCAGGATTTGTAGTATTTACATTAATAGGTCATGCATTTGGACGTTCAATAGAATAAATTGATTATTTTTAATCAATTCCTTTAAACACCATTTAATAACTTTTTTTATATAATTTAATTTTAAAATAAAATATCTTGAAAACTATTTTTAAGTTCTTAAAGAATACGGATTTGGGGGGATTCGAACCCCCGGTCTTCAGATTAGGAGTCTGATGCCCTATCCTGGCTAGGCTACAAACCCATTAAATAACTAAGTAATAAAATATAAAATTAGAATTATTTTTTAAATTAAGCGGACCTGGGGGGATTTGAACCCCCGGCCTTTGGATTAGAAGTCCAACGCCCTATCCAGTCTAGGCTACAGGCCCATATAATAAAATTAAAACACTATTATATCTATCTATTTATCATATTATTTATACTTTACTCTTAATCTTTAGGTATAATGATTTTATAATTATAACTTTAGTAAAAAAAATAGTAAAGGAGAATTAATCTCCCAATGTCTTAATCCTTTTGAAATAGTATTCATACCAATGTAAACATGGAAATTAATACGATACATCAGGTGCTTGTACTTCTCCATCAGGATAAATATACATATCACCTTTATGTTTTCCATTATGGTCATACATTGGGAATTTGTAAACTAATTTTCCATAATAATCTTTAGTTTCATATCCATCACCAAGTACGGTTTCACTAGAATCTATATATTTATATGCTTCGTCTCTAGCAATATCTAATGAGTATATAGGGTCTCGAGTATCTGGTGCTTGTACTTCTCCATCAGGATAAACATACATATTACCGATAAGTATATGATTATGGTTGTATACTGGGAATACATACACGAATTTATTGTTAAGGTCTCTATCTGAGTATCCATTACCAAGTGTCCAGCCACTTTCTTGAATACGAGCTAAAGCGTATTGTCTAGCTCCACTTAAGGATTTAACTACTATATTGTCATCAGTACGTGAACTTGAGTTTGTTCTGTCACTACTTGAGTTGGTTGTACTACTTGAATTTGTGGTGCTACTTGAGCTACTGTTGGTATTTCCTGGGTTGTTGTTATTTCCAGAGTTATCACTGGAACTTCTTTGGTTGTTACTTGAACTATCTTGACCGCTACCTGAACTTCCTTGATTATCGGTATTTTGTTGTTGGGTTTGCTGTGTTCTTTGAGCTTGTGCTTGTGCTTGGGATTGGGCTTGTTGTTGTGATTGT